>JAGWYI010000025.1 GCA_018969455.1 Bacteroidota bacterium
CCATTGATCAGCAGAACCTGACAGCCAAGGGCTTCCAGCAAGGGTGGAACTGCCAGCGCGCCGGTAGAGTTTACGGCATCTACCACCACTTTAAATCCTTTTGCTTTAATGGCTTTCAAATCAACCAAAGGTAGATTTAAAATGGCTTGTATATGTTGATTTATAAAATCGGTTTTGTAGGAGTAAGCGCCCAATTGATCGATGCGGGCATATTCAATTGTGCCCTGTTCCAACAGCTGGAGCAGTTGTGCGCCGTCGGCGCCGCTGATGAATTCGCCTCGTTCATTCAGCAATTTCAGGGCATTCCATTCCTTGGGGTTGTGGCTGGCAGTAAGAATAATCCCGCCGGCAGCCTCTTCCATTACAACTGCCATTTCAACAGTAGGGGTCGTGCTAAGGCCAAGGTCGACGACATCAAGTCCCATGGAGCGCAGGGTGCTTGCGACCAATTGACTAACGATTTCTCCAGAAATGCGGCCATCACGGCCAATTATGACTTTTCGTTTGTCCGTTTGGGTTTTAATCCAGGCGGCATATGCCGCTGTGGAGCTGACAACATCCTGTGGGGTAAGATTTTCGCCGGCCAATCCTCCGATGGTGCCGCGAAAGCCGGAAATAGATTTAATGAGCGCCAAATTGAATGATTTTAGTGTAATAGAAGGAGGTCTTTAATCCGATATTAGGGTATTTTGGGGTGTTGAGGAGGAATTGTTTTTCCAAAACGGGGGCAAAAATACACATTAATCCAATGGAACCCTATTGGAAAAATGGCATTATTTAGACCAATTCAGTGCTTCTCGAAATTTGTAATAAATGGCGGTATTTTCATAAATACCGGAGAATAGTTGGGCTTGAGGTCCGTACGCGTACACGGGCACGAGTGCGGCCGTGTGCATGCGCACGACGAAGTTTGACTTAAATTCCATTTTTGCATCGGTTTTGGTGAGGGCGAGGCCGCCGCATTCATGGTCGCCTGTTACCACGACGAGGGTATTTTTGTCATTTGCTGCAAATTCGAGTGCTTTTCGTACGGTTTCATCAAAATCCTGCATTTCGGCGCGCAGCCAGCTGCGGTCATTGGCATGGCAAGCCCAATCTATTTGGCTTCCTTCAACCATGAGAAAAAAACCTTTTGGACTGCGTTTGGAGAGGTAATTGCAGGCTACCTGGGTTGCTTTGGGCAAATAATCCCTTCCGGCAGAGGCTGTTCCCGGTTCTCTTTTGTCGGTAAACATCATAAAGGGAGCCGAGCCATCGAGCGGTAATTTGTTGTACGACAGGTTTTTTCGTATAACGTAACCTTTCTTTTTTAAGGTGTCAAGCAAATTAATTTTATCGGCGCGCATATCGAAATACTCTTCACCGCCGCCGATGAAACAATCCAAGTCTGTATGTAAATAATCATAAGCAATTTCGTCGGTTTGGGCGCGCATTTCGCGGTGGGCAATAAATGCTGCCGGTGTGGCATGTGGCGCAGAGCAGGTAACAACCATGCCGGTAGCCCATCCGGATTTGTCGAGGTCTTCCAGAATGGTGGTACAGGGTCGATTGTCGGGCGGGAGCACACCGATTGCGGCATTGGTTGTTTTTTCACCGCAGGAAAAAGCAGTTGCACCGGCTGCAGAATCGGTTACCAGGTCATCAAAGGAATAGCTTTTGTGAAAACCGATAAAAGGAAAGCTTTCGAAAATGCTTGGTGATTTGGGATGCCAGTACACGTGCGCCGACATTTGGGAAAGGGCCATGCCATCGCCGATGAGGAAAATAATATTTTTTGGTCGGTTTTCGAACGTAATTGATTTAAAATCAATTTTTTCTGTCTTGTTCGCGATGGTACAAGCGGTAAAAAGCAATACAACAGGCAGCAAAAAAATCCGCATGGGCGTTAAGCTAGGTTGAAGGTCGTCAAATCAATCGTCCGTCTTGCATTTCTACGCAACGGTCAGACAGTTCGGCAAGTTCTTTGTTGTGGGTTACAATGACAAAAGCGAGGCCATAATCGTCTCGCAGTTGCCGGATGAGGCGGTGCATTTCCTGGGATGAGGTGGTATCCAGGTTACCTGTTGGTTCATCGGCAAAGATAACATCGGGTTGGTTGATGAGGGCACGCGCCACAGCCACACGTTGTTGTTCTCCACCGCTCAATTCGGTGGGTTTATGATGCAATCTTTCTGCTAATCCGAGATAATCCAGGAGTGAAGCTGCCTTTTTTTTAATGGTTTCTGTGGGGGTTTGGCGAATAAAACCGGGAATGCACACGTTTTCCAGGGCAGTAAACTCGGGCAGGAGGTGATGAAACTGGAATACAAACCCGATGTGTTGATTGCGGAAGGCAGCCAGTTTTTTAGCGTTCAATGCCGAAACTACCTGGTTATTGATTTTAATTGTTCCAGCATCGGCACGATCTAATGCGCCAAGTATGTGGAGTAATGTACTTTTGCCCGCGCCGGATTTTCCGATGATGCTAACGATTTCGGCTTTTTGAACCGAAAAGTCGACGCCTTTAAGGATGGCCAGGCGGCCGTACGATTTGTGGATATTATTTGCTTCTACGATCATGGCACAAAGTTCCTTAAAAAAATGAAATTCCAACTTCCCCCAAAGCCAGCTTAATCCATGCGAATTCTTCAACTCTGTAAAAAATTCCCGTATCCACTTAAGGACGGGGAAGCGATAGCGGTAACGTATTTAGCCAAAGCCTTTGCCGATTTGGGCAATGAGGTAACGCTTTTGGCTATGAATACCAGCAAACACTGGTTTGACCTCAATCAAATACCGCAAAATTACAACCAATACAATACCATTGAAACCGTCTTTGTTGACAATCGTATACGGCCCATTCCGGCATTTTTGAACCTTTTTACCCCCAAATCTTACCATGTTGACCGTTTTGAAAGCCCCGATTTCGCTGCGAAACTGGCCGAGATGTTGCAATCGGGTTCTTTTGATGTAGTTCAGCTCGAATCTCTGTATTTAACGCCCTACATTCCAGTAATACGGAGGTATTCTAAAGCCCTGATCGCCTTGCGTGCGCACAATGTGGAACACGAAATTTGGGAGCGCGTTGCCGAAAACAGCAATTGGTTTAAAAAGTGGTATTTGCGCAAAATTACACCAAGATTAAAAACTTACGAAATTGGTCATCTAAATGATTATGATTTGCTGGTTGGAATAACAGCAAGGGATGTAGCCCATTTTCAGCGTTTGGGCTTAAAAAAGCCAGCAATTGTAACACCAATTGGCCTGGATGCGCGCGATTACAGCCCGGATTTAGGCAGTTTTAGCCGGCCGCTTAGTTTGTCATTTATTGGTTCGCTCGATTGGATGCCCAATCAGGAGGGCTTGCGCTGGTTTTTGGATCAGGTTTGGTTGCCCTTGCTGGCGCCTTCGTTTCCCGATTTGCACTTTCATATAGCGGGTCGCACGGCGCCGGCCTGGATAAGGAATTTAACGCTTCCGAGGGTTCATTTTCACGGAGAAGTGCCTAGCGCACCCAATTTCATCAACCAGCATTCCATCATGGTGGTTCCCTTGTTATCGGGAGGAGGCATGCGTGCGAAAATTCTGGAGGGCATGGCCGTGGGGCGCCTCGTCTTATCAACCACCCTTGGCATGGAAGGCATCGCCGGGCAAAACGGGAGAGACTGCATGGTGGCCGACACGCCACAGGAATTTTTGCAAGCAATTCGGCGGTGTTATGAAATTCCGGCCTTACCGGCACAACTTGGCGGGAATGCAAGGCAGTTTTTTTTAAAATACTATGACAATCAGGAAGTTGGCAGGCAATTGTTGCAGGAATACGAGCGAAATTTGAAGGGGCAAAATGTCCCAGTTTAAGACAGGTACATGCATATCCCTACAGAAAAGCAGTCAATTTGTTAAAGTTTCAACGGAAGCGTGTATCTTTGCCGCCGCTTTTAAAAGCAGATCATAAAAATTCATTTTTTTTCATCCATTTTATTTAAAAAAAGATGGCAACGACGGCAGATATCCGAAACGGCCTTTGCATTGAGCTCAACTCCGATATTTTGAAAGTGATTGATTTTCAGCGCTTTCAGGTAGGTCGCGGAAGTGGTAAAGTTTGGACCAAGTTAAAGAGCACCACCTCTGGCAAAGTCATTGAACATACTTTTCAAAGCGGCCACGCCATTACCGAGGTACGCGTGGAGCGTAGAAAATTTCAATACCTTTACCCCGAAGATGGTGCAATCGTATTGATGAACCAGGATACTTACGATCAAATTTCCATTCCGGACGACATGATCGACAATTCGAAATTTCTCAAGGAAGGCGATGTGGTAGACGTATTGTTCCATTCTCAGAAAGAAACGATGCTTTCGGTGGAATTGCCGCCGACGGTTAACCTGGTCATTACCTACTGTGAGCCTGGTTTGCGCGGAGACACCGCAACCAATACCTTGAAGCCGGCCACAGTTGAAACTGGGGCAGAAGTACGGGTTCCCTTGTTTTGTGAAACCGGCGATTTGATTAAAATTGACACACTTACAGGCGCTTACATGGAGCGCGTGAAAAAATAAGCATGTTGAATTGGATCAATTCCATGCATTTTGACCAACTTTTTTAAATTGATAAAAATTGGGAGGGCTAAGAAAAACAGGTTTGCGAAGATCTATTTTCCTTAGCCCTCCTAATTTTTAACCATCACAAGCTATTCTGATATGAATTTCAACGAAATACAAGAACTAATTCGCTTGGTTAGCAAGCACAAATTGTCAGAATTCATTTTGCGCGATGGTGAATTTCGCCTCGTTATCCGCAATCAGTCGAATCCTGAGCCCATTGCGCCTGTGGTAGTAGCACCGGTTCAACAGCCTATGGTAACGCTGGCTCCATCTGCACCTGCGACGCCAGTTGTTCCGGCTTCAACGCCTGTGTCCCAGCCTGCGGCTTCAGAAGTTCCGGCCGCATCTACATCGGAAGACAGTTCCCGGTATATTGCCATCAAATCGCCTATGGTAGGCACATTCTACCGCTCGGCCAGCCCCGAGAAACCCCCCTTTGTCAAGGTAGGCGATACGGTTGATTTGGGTCAGCATGTGTGCATCATTGAGGCCATGAAGCTGTTTAACGAAATCGAATCCGACATCAAAGGTAAGATTGTGAAGGTTTTGGTAGAAGATGCATCGCCAGTAGAATACGAGCAAGCGTTGTTTTTGGTTGATCCTGCCTGATTACAGTCTTGTATTCGGTTTTAAGTTTGACATATCATGTTGTATGTCAATAAAATTCGCATAAAATGTTCAAAAAAATACTAATCGCGAATCGCGGGGAAATAGCCCTGCGCATTATCCGTACCTGCAAGGAAATGGGCATTAAAACCGTTGCAATTTATTCCACCGCAGATCGGGATAGTTTGCATGTACGGTTTGCCGATGAGGCGGTGTGTATCGGCCCTGCTCCATCGGCAGAGAGTTACCTCAATGTGCCACGCATAATGGCTGCGGTAGAAATTACCGATGCCGATGCCATTCACCCGGGTTATGGTTTTTTGGCTGAAAATGCTGCATTTGCTGAAGTTTGCCGCCAATATGGCATCAAGTTTATCGGTCCAACCCCGGAGCAAATTCGATCCATGGGCGATAAAATGACCGCAAAAGAGACCATGATTCAGGCTGGTGTTCCTTGTATTCCTGGTTCAGACGGATTGCTAACCGATTTGAAGCCGGCGCTTGAGCTTGCTGAAAAAATTGGTTACCCTGTTATTTTAAAAGCCACCGCAGGCGGCGGCGGAAAAGGCATGCGTGTGGTATGGGAGGCATCCGAGTTTGAAAAGCAATGGGAAACGGCCAAGCGGGAAGCCAAGGCGGCATTTGCCAATGATGGCATTTACATGGAAAAGTTCATTGAAGAACCACGCCATATTGAAATTCAGGTTGCCGGCGACCAATTTGGGAAGGCCTGCCACTTGTCGGAACGGGATTGCTCTATTCAACGCCGCCATCAAAAGTTGGTAGAAGAGTCTCCGTCCCCTTTTATGACGCCCGAGTTGCGTGAAAAAATGGGTGCAGCCGCCATCAAAGCCTGCCATGCCATCAATTACGAAGGTGTTGGAACGGTTGAATTTTTGGTCGATAAGTACCGGAATTTTTATTTCATGGAAATGAATACCCGTATTCAGGTAGAACATACAGTGACAGAGGAAGTTATTGATTTTGACTTGATTAAAGAGCAAATCAAGATTGCAGCCGGGCACCCGATTTCAGGGAAAAACTACTTCCCCGAAATGCATGCGTTGGAGTGCCGCATCAATGCGGAAGATATTTTCCACGATTTTCGCCCAAGTCCCGGTAAAATCACCTCTTTCCATTCGCCCAAAGGGCATGGTGTGCGGGTAGACACCCATGTTTACGCAGGTTACAGCATTCCGCCTTACTACGATTCCATGATTGCCAAACTCATTGTGCGTGCGCGCACCCGTGAAGAGGCTATTCTGAAAATGGAACGAGCGCTTGACGAATTCATCGTGGAAGGCGTAAAGACAACGGTGCCTTTCCACCAACGGCTCATGCGGAATGAAGACTTTAAGAAGGGTAACTTCCACACGGGTTTTTTGAACAATTGGGATTTCAAAAGCGTTGAGCTTTAACGTTTTTTTGTTCCACCGCTGAAAAAGCTGTTGCATGTTTCAATTGCTTCGTTATTACCGGCCGTTCAAACGCAATATTTTGCTGGCAATAGCGAGTAATTTGTTGATGTCGGCGTTTATGGTTGTCAGCATTCCTGTTTTACAGCCATTTTTACAAATCCTGTTTCAGGATGCACCGCAAGCCCCTGTCGCGCCACCTGTGCGCGGCTGGGGTTTTCGCCATTTGGAACAACAAAGTACCTGGTTTTTCCATCAATTGATTGCACAGCATGGCCGCGAGAAAGCGCTCATGCTGGTGTGTGTATTCCTGATATTGGTTTTTTTGGGGAAAAATTTGTTTCGGTATTTGTCTATGTATTTTCTGGCGCCGGTTCGAAATGGAATTGTGCGCGACATCCGACAAAAACTGGTCAACAAGATGCTGCTGTTGCCACTTTCCTATTTTTCGGAGGAACGCAAAGGCGATTTAATGAGTCGGATATCCTCTGATGTGCAGGAAATTGAATGGAGCATTGTGGGTGTCATAGAGATGATTGCCCGGGAACCTCTGGTAATTCTGGGTAGCATTGCATTTATGGCATTTGTGTCTCCGCAATTGTTGCTTTTTGTGCTTGGTTTGATGGTTTTTTCCGGAATAATCATAGGCGGTGTGGGCAGAAGTTTGCGCCGTCAATCGGGTTCCGCCCAGCAGAAGTTGGGGAATCTGGGCGCCCTGATTGAGGAAACCCTGGGCGGATTGCGCATCATCAAGGGATTTAATGCAGAGCAATGGCAGGCACAACGCTATCTGAACGAAAACGAGGCATATGCGCAAACCATGATCGGTTTGTACCGACGCAAAGACCTGGCTTCTCCACTTTCTGAATTTATGGGCATCTGTGTGGTGTCGGTATTGCTCCTGTTTGGTTCTGCACAGGTATTTGCCGGAAATTTGACTGCTGCTACTTTTCTTACCTTTTTATATGCGTTTTACAATGTCATTGAACCTGCCAAATCCTTATCAGGGGCTTTGTACAGTGTGCGAAAGGGTATGGGCGCACTTGAGCGGGTGCAGGAAGTACTTGATGCACCCATAGATATACAGGATCCGGAAAATCCTTTAGAGATGGGTATGTTTCAAGATTCGGTAGAGTTTCGAAATGTGTCCTTCAAGTATCCCAATGCCGACAAAGCGGCTGTCAGCAACATCAGTTTTCGGATTCCACGAGGTAAAATGGTGGCATTGGTGGGGGCATCCGGCGCCGGGAAAAGTACATTGGCTGATTTATTGCCCCGATTTTATGATGTACAGGAAGGCGGTATATATATAGATGGCGTAGATATAAGGAAGATGCGTTTAACCGATTTGCGTCGATTGATGGGCATCGTCAGTCAGGAAGCTATTTTATTCAATGATACTGTTTTGAACAACATTGCCTTTGGAGCGGTTGAATTCGACCGGGCCGAACTGGAGCAGGCAGCCAAGGCAGCCAATGCTCATGCTTTTATTTCAGATTTGCCTGAACAATATGAAACAAACATCGGCGACAGGGGCTCCAAGTTGAGCGGCGGTCAGCGCCAGCGACTTACCATTGCCCGCGCCTTGTTGAAAAATCCGCCAATTTTAATTCTGGATGAGGCAACCTCGGCACTTGATTCCGAATCAGAACAACTTGTACAAGCTGCGCTCGATCATTTGCTTACCAATCGGACTGCACTGGTAATTGCGCATCGCCTCAGCACGGTACAATTTGCCGATGAAATTCTGGTGATGGATCAGGGCCGTATCATCGAACGCGGAACGCATGAAAGTTTGATGCAAACAGGTGGAACCTATCGAAAACTGGTTGAATTGCAGGCACTTTGACGAGAAACCATATCCTACCTCAAATCGATTGGTCGATTCTTATCATATTTTGAACGGTAAATTCCAAATTTTTGACATTTTCCTGAAAAATGTACCGTACCTTTGAAGCAGTTGTGCTCCGGGAAATGAGCCGCAACTACATACGAATGGGAAACTTTTAATCACAAACCGATTTTTAAGCATCAAACCTTCCAATGAAAAGAATGCTACTGGCTGTTTTTTCCGCCCTTTGTTTTGGCGCCTCTGCACAGATTACCATTACCAATGCAGTTTTTCCCAATGTGGGTGATACCCTGCATTACGTAACCGACGCAGCACCGGATAATACCATCAACCCTGCAACCCCTCCAGGTGGGAGCCAAAATTGGGATTTTAGCGCCCTCAAACCCGATCAGCCATCCAAAGTGGTTTATAAAGCACCCAGTGCGGGCACTCACGCCGCTTCATTCCCCGGCGCCGATTTGCTGGTTATTGGGCAAACCGGTGAATCTTATTACAACAAAACCAATACAAAAGTTGAATTGCTGGGCTATGCCGGTGGCGATCCGGCCAATTTTGGCGTACAAGTGTTGGCAAAATTCAATCCTGCCGTTACCATCCAGGCAAATCCGACCAATTTTTTTGATATCCTGACTCAAACGACCAACCTGACAATTCCCTTCTCTACGGCAGGTTTACCGGATAGCTTGTTTGGTGGAATCAACATCGATTCGATGCGGGTTCGGATAAATACGCAGGCCTTGGCCGTGATGGATGCCTTTGGGAATTGCACCATTCCCGGTGGTACCTACCCGGTTTTACGCCAGAAACGCACCGAATATACCACCACAAAAATAGATGTAAAAGTGCCATTTTTGGGCTGGATCGATATCTCCACCTTCATTCCCAATGGAGGCGGATTTGGCAATTTCCTGGGTACCGATACGACTGTTACTTACCATTTTCTAAGCGGTACCCAAAAAGAAGAAATTGCAGTTGCCACGATGAGCAATGATTTGACCCAGGTAGAGTCGGTTTTATTTAAAGATAATATGACTACTGCTGTTGAGGATACCGATGCGCCCGGCAGCGCCGGCATTCAGGCATTCCCCAACCCGGCCGTGGAATGGGTGCGTTTCGATTGCAAAAATTTGCCTTCAGACTGGTACACCCTCAAGATTTTCAATATTTTGGGTAAGGTAGTTTGGGTAAATGATTTTGAACTTTCGGGAAATAAGTCTATTCGTTTGGAGTTGCAAAGTTTCAAAAAAGGCACCTACCTGTACAGCCTGATCGATAGCAAGGGAAATGTGGTAGGAACCAAACGACTTGTTGTGGTTAAGCCTTAATTGTTCCGCATTTGAATACAATTCGCGCGATGTGTCTTTGTGTATGAAATTGGGCTTAATTCATTGACTATCAATATCTTGCGTGTCAATGAAAACTCCGATAAAGCGATTTTTCAGAAAACAACCAAACCGTTATAAGAAAGGGGCCATTGCGCAGGAAGCGAAATGGCCCCTTGTGTGTACAAAAGCGTATTTCCGTATGAAATTTGGGACCATTCTTCTATATGGCATTGTGTTGGGTCTGATTTTGGTTTTGCCCGCTTACTTCCAATACCAGTTTATGTTCATGACTTATGGCGTCGAATGGCATATCGGGTTCATTGCCTTGTTGTTTTTGGTAATCGGGGTTTGGGTGGGCAATCAATTGTGGGCCAATCGCAAGCTGGAGTCGGCGCAAAACACTCCAATAGTGCGTTCAGGCAACCCGGGAGCACCAGGTTTGAGTCAGCGGGAATTTGAGGTATTGTGCGGTATAGCCGAGGGATTGAGCAACCAGGAGATAGCCTCAAAAATGCATGTGTCGCTCAACACCGTAAAAACTCATGTCGCCAATTTGTATGATAAATTGGATGTAAAACGGCGCACCCAGGCGGTACAAGTGGCAAAAACGCTGGGCTTGTTGTCTTAATAACGATCTTGTTCTATCCGAAGTCCTGTATGGATTTCTTTTTCAGGTTGATTATTGGTTTACAATGATTTTGGGTGAAGACCATGCATAAAAGCACGCCGCGCGAAGCATAAAATTCCACCAATGCAGGAACCATAACCATCGTTTCAAGTTTTTGGCCTGAATGGCATTTGGAGCGTTGAAACCGCCTTGACCACGGGCTCACCCAAAAGCATGAATTTGTCAGTTCCCAGGCAAATCGCCCGAAAGTATGGGGGCAATTTACGTATTCGGCCTTTGTTTTGCCCCCACATTCAAAACTAAAACCAACTTTTTATGCAACGCACTGTAATTAAATTTGGCCTGTATTCAGGCATTTGTGCCGCTTTTCTTATGTTTTTGATGGCATATGCCCTCAACCATGGAGTTCCTTTTGACAATGCGGCGTATTATGGATATGCAGGAATGCTGATTAGCCTCGTCTTTGTATTTTTAGGGGTAAAAGCTTATCGAGACAAAATACAATTGGGAAACATCACATTTGGAAAAGCTTTTCAGGTAGGTATTTTGATAACACTGATTTCCTGTTTGATATATTCCCTGGCCTGGCTGTTGGTATATTACACGATGATGCCCGATTTTATGGACCGTTATGCCGCGTACTACAAGGCGAAAATGGAGGCACAAGGGCTTGACGCACAAATAATTGCCACAAAAACGGCCGAATTGTTGAAGGCCAAGGCGATGTATGAAAACCCGCTTACCAATGTGGCCGTCACCTTTACCGAGCCTTTTCCAATAGGCCTGATGATGACCTTATTGTCGGCCCTCATCTTGCGGCGCAGGCAAGAATAGTATTAAATTTGGTTAAAAAAAGTGAAAGAGGGGTTAAGATAATGGAATTACCATCAAAAACTGCAACGGGCATTGTAACATTGTTGTCTTTATGATCGTCTTATGATCACACCCATTTTGTTCAAAACCTAACTTTATTGTTATGAGTACCAAGTCTTGCTTTATCGCATTTTTGATGATGATTTGCAGTTTTTCTGTATTTGCGCAGCGTGAGGAAACCCTTTTGGGCGACCGGAACTGGGGATTTTCAGGTATTTGGGGCGGCTATACCCACCAGTATACCCAGTTTAATTCCAGGGAAGCTTACAATCCAGGCGGATTTTTCGTGTTTGAATTTGGCAAAGCGCTTACCATTGGGTGGGGGCACAATGATTTGCAGGATCGTTTGATTTGGGAAGGAACCGACCGTAATTTTGATATACATACCAATTTTTTAAAATTAGGATATTCTTTTATCCCGTATAAAGCGGTACATCCTACTTTAAATGTTGATTTTGGCCGTGGGAAAATGCGTTTGGGTGATGTGAATGACCGGGTGGTATTGATTCAGCCGGCAGTGGGTGTTGAAATCAATGTATTTCGTTGGTTCCGTTTGGGGCTTGAAGGCGGTTATCGTTTTGTACAGGACTCTGATATCCCTGAAATCAGCGACAACAATTTATCGGGTCCATTTGGGCAGGCGAGCCTTCGTTTCGGATTTTCCTGGGGTCGTTACCACAAGCGAAATGACTTGCGTTCCAAAACCAGTGCAGAATAGGATCGGTTAAATTTGAGGCGTTCTTAAATTACAGGCTATTTTCTGAAACAAATTCAGAAAGTAGCCTGTTTTGGCATTTGGAGGGAAGGACTTTGTTGTGCCGGGAGTTTGATTACGACCTATACCAGGATTCGCCGGATTATGTGGATAAATCAGGGTGGATTTCGCTGATTTATTATGATTAATAAAGGTCGTTATGCACAAAATCTGGCGGCGTAAAGTATAACAACGTCCGATTTCCGTTCTTTTGCGTTTTTTCTTGTTGGCATCTTGCCATGCTCAAATGCATCAAGCTTAAAAAATGCCGTGTTTTGTCATTTTACACCCCGGCAACAACTCAAATGTCGCAGCATTGGGTTATTCTTTGTATTTTTGACCAGACTTTTACCTAACCGGATAAAACCAGATCCATGGAATTGCTTACCACCACCACCACCAGCCTTGCAGGCACAGCGGCCTATATTGCCCTTGAAGATCGATACAATGCCCACAATTACCATCCGCTTCCGGTGGTGCTTGAACGCGGAGAAGGGGTTTACTTGTGGGACGTGGAGGGTAAGAGATATTTTGATTTTTTGTCGGCATACAGTGCTGTGAATCAGGGGCATTGTCATCCACGCATCATTCAGGCGCTGCTTAATCAGGCGCAGCGGCTTACGTTAACATCCCGGGCCTTTCACAACAATTTACTGGGTCAATATGCCGAGTTTATGTGCCATTATTTCGGCTATGACCGCATGTTGCCGATGAATACGGGTGTAGAGGCGGTTGAAACAGCTTTAAAACTATGTCGCAAATGGGCGTATAAGGTGAAAGGCGTTCCGGAGGGGGCTGCGAAAATTCTGTTTGTGGAAGGTAATTTCCATGGTCGTACCATGAGTGTCATTTCCGGGTCGACAGATCCCGGGGCCCGGCGCGGATTTGGTCCTTACATGCCGGGGATTGAGGTCATTCCGTACAATGATCTGGAGGCCCTGGAAGTGGCTTTACAAGATCCTGATGTGGCAGGTTTTTTAGTAGAACCCATTCAGGGAGAGGCTGGTGTGTATGTACCTGATGCGGATTATTTGTCGCGGGCATATGCGCTTTGCAGGGCGCACAATGTATTGTTTTTGGGTGATGAAGTTCAAACGGGAATTGCGCGTACCGGGCGGTTGTTGTGTTGTGATCATTTTGGGTTTCGGCCTGATGTGTTGATTTTGGGTAAGGCCATATCCGGTGGGGTGTTGCCGGTGAGTGCAGTTTTGGCTTCGGATGAGGTGATGGGTACCTTGAAGCCGGGCGAACACGGTTCTACGTTTGGAGGCAATCCGCTTGCTTGTGCGGTTGCCATGGAAGCGCTTAAGGTTGTGGAAGACGAAAATTTGGCTGCCAATGCCGAAAAGTTGGGTGAAATTTTCCGCACGCGCATGCGCGCGCTGCAACAAAATCGTCCGGATGTAATTTCCCAGGTCCGTGGAATGGGCTTGTTGAATGCGGTTGTGATCAAGGACACCGAGCAGAGTGCTACTGCCTGGAACATTTGCCTGGCGCTGGCCGAGCAGGGTTTGCTTGCCAAACCGACGCATGGCAACATTATTCGATTTGCTCCGCCACTTGTAATGACCGAATCACAACTTGATGATTGTTGTACCCTTATAGAGAAGGTTATTCACCTTCATCCGCCTATGTTGGGCTGACGTTTCCAGGGTTTGATGACCAGCCGCAGGCTTTGGTCGTAGGTAAAATAATTCCAAACCCAATTCAGAAAAACAAACACCTTGTTTTTGGCGCCCAAAATGGCAAAAAGGTGCACAAAAAGCCATACAAACCAGGCAATTGCTCCCTGGAATTTTAAGAAGGGCAGATCCACTACCGCGCGGTGCCTGCCGATGGTGGCCATTGATCCCAGATCCTTATAGTGGAATGCTTGAGGGCGTGGTCCGCCTTCTTTTTGCCAAATTTTGAGATTTTTTGCCAGGTTTTTGGCCTGTTGAATGGCAACCTGTGCCACTTGTGGGTGGCCCTCGGGGTATTTTTCTTCGGTTTGGAAGGCAATATCTCCAATGGCCAGGATGTTTTGAAAGCCATCTACCTGGTTGTAGGCGTTTACTTTGATCCGATTCCCGCGTGTGTACACCTGTTCCGGCAGTCCGGCAATTTTGTTTCCTGTTATACCTGCAGCCCAAATCACCTTATCGGCCCGGATTTTGCTGCCATCGTTGATGTGCACCTGAGCGCCATCAAAATCAACTACCCGTTTATTGAGCCAAATATGCACCCCCAGTTCCTGTAGGAATTTTTCAGCTTTTGCCGAGGCTTCCACTGACATGGTATTGAGCAGACGTTCGTTTCCATGTATCAGGTAAATATCTATTTCATTGGTATTCAGGTCTTTATAGTCTTTTGGGATGATGTGTTTTTTCATTTCAGCCAAAGATCCGGCAACCTCAACACCCGTAGGTCCTCCGCCCACGATCACAATATCGAGCAGTCCCTGTTTTTCATCCTCGTTGTCGCAGGAAATAGCCTTTTCATAATCTTCAAAAATGCAATTTCGGAGGTATAAAGCCTCGGCAACCGATTTCATGGGTATGGCATTGGCTCGAATGCGCTCGTTACCCAACCAGTTGGTATCGGCGCCGATGGCAATCACCAGATAGTCGTATTTTAAATCGCCAATGCTTGTATGAATGGATTGATTTACAGGGTTGATTGCGAGGGTTTCGGCAATTCGAATAAAAACGTTGGGTGACTTTTGAAATAGTTTTCGGAATGGAAAAACAATGCTGGAGGGTTCCAAACCGGCCATTGCCACTTGATAAAACAGTGGTTGAAACTGGTGATAGTTGTTTTTATCCACCAGAACCACCTGATATGCCTGCTTGGAGAGCGAGCGTGCGAGGGTCAAACCTGCAAATCCGCCGCCCAGGATAACCACCCGTGGCAAATGGGAGTCGGGAACATTAAATTTCATGGTGCACTTTTTATTTTTGAGTCAAAGCAAGGTATACCCCGTTGGTCCAACCAAAGCCGTCTTGGTTGGGGTATTCCCCGCCGCCAGCGGCGGTATCCGGATCCATGACATTGTATTTTTCCATCATTTTTCCCGTTTCCTGGTATGTTTTTTCATTTAAATTTAGCCATCGCTGCCGCAAGGTTTCGGCTAAATTTACCATATTGTAATTCAAAAGTCCTTGATAGGCAATCCATTGCAAAGGAGCCCAACCATTTGGAGCATCCCATTGTTGTCCGGTTCGGTTCAAGGTAGTGGTCAAACCTCCTGGAAACAGGAATTTATTTTCGAGCAAAACGGCAATATGTTTGGCTTGATCTGCTGTAGCGATTTTTGCGTATAGAGGAAACGCCATTGCCAACGTAAAACACTTGCTGTGGCTTGCTTGTTTCCAATTGTAGTCGAAAAAACAATTTTCCGTTTCCGACCAGCAATAGCGATGAATGGCGTTTATGCGTTGTTGATGGCGTTTCGACAATTCTAATTGGGCATCCTGGTCGTCATCATGTTCCATAAAAGCGAGCAGTTGTTTTTCGATCAAAACCAGCAGACAATTCAGGTCTACCGGGATCAAATCGGTGGTTTGAATGGTTGCCATATCTTGAGGGTCGGCAAACCACCGACTGCTGAAGTCCCAGCCTGATTCGGCGGCCGCCCGAATGTGCCGGTATACTTCAGGGTGTGGGCGATTGCTTCGCTGCGCAATTTCCACATCTTCCTTGTAAGCCTCAGGGCGCGGGGTATCAAATTGGTCCCAATATCGGTTCAATTCGCTTCCATCGGGCATGATGCAGCACCGTTGGGTAGACATCCAGAACTGGTATTCTTTTTCCAATTGAGATCTGAATGAAATGCGAGATTCCGTTGGAAGTAAGCCAAGCATGCATGCAAAAAAGGGAGGTTGTGATCGACCAAGGTAATAGCTTCGGTTGCCATTCGGGATAAACCCAAATAAATCGATGAGGTATGCAAAATTTTGCACCATTTGAATCAATTCAGTGTCCTTACCAGCTGCTTTCAGTCCCAGCATGGTAAAAAAGGTATCCCAATAGTAAATTTCTCGAAATCGTCCGCCTGGAACCACAAAAGGGTGGGGTAGGGGAATTAGGGTTCCATGACTATCTTTGGTTGTACGGGTGAGCACCTTCCAAAGCGCATCAATGTGAAGCGCGATGGGTTTTTGGTTGGACAGATATTCAGAAGCAGGTGCCTGGGGTAGTATAAAATATTGATTTACAAAACGTACCAGATCAAAAGCGGGTTTGTCTTTTTC
>JAGWYI010000614.1 GCA_018969455.1 Bacteroidota bacterium
CCACAGAGGGTTTTTTCCAGAAAACCGGGTTGGTTTGCGGCTGTGTTTGAGGGCATAAGATTAAAGGCTGTTATTTTAAATCCGGGATTTTGAAGCGCAATTTCCGGAATTTGTCGGTTGGCATGCGGCGTGTTGTCGGGCGCCAGCCAATAGGCAAATAGCGCAACCCACGATGCTCCGAAAATGCTAAATGCGGCTAAAAGTGCAAGCGGATTTGATCGAAATCGCTGGATAAAAGTAGAATACGGCATATGGTTGCCCGGGATGTCAAATTTTGGCCATTTTGCGTGCATGCGCAAAGCGGGTCAGAAAAAAAGTAAGAAACAAGGCAAGGCTGAGTTCACACAAAAGTACCAGCAAGGTTCCGTAGCGATTAAGTCCGATCACCAGACCGATAAAAACCAGGTTTACGCCCACAAGCGTTGCGGTGGCCTGCATATGGGTGAATCCACTGTCGAGCAAAAGGTGATGAATATGGTTTCGGTCGGGGTGAAAAGGAGATTTGCCTTTAAAAATACGGATAGAGAAAACGCGTAAAGTATCGAACAAAGGTAGAATGAGGATGCCAATTGCAATGGCTGGAGCAGCCCCAAAAACGACATTGGTTGATTGGTGCAATACATGGTTCATTTCGATAAACTGAATAGCGAGGATGGAGCATGCTGTACCAATCATCAAAGAACCGGTATCGCCCATGAATATTTTGGCTGGGGTAAAGTTGTATTTCAGAAAAGCAATAATGGAGCCGGCCAAAGAGAATGCAACAATAGCAAAAGCATGAGCGCCTACCGCTAAAAACCAGGCGCCCCAAAAAATGCAGGCGAGCAGTCCTACGCTACCGGCAAGCCCATTGATGCCATCAATTAAATTAAAGGCGTTGATGATGCCCACAATTACCACCACCGAAAGCATAAAACTGGTGATTTCAGGAATTTCTGTAACTCCAAACACGCCATAGAAACTCGAGATTCGAATATTGGCTTTGTAAGAAACAATAACCGCCACCAACAACTGTCCGGCAAATTTTTTGGTGGGAGACATTGGCAGAAGGTCATCCAGAACACCCAACAAAAAGATGAGAACAAAAGCTGCCAATATATATTGCAGCACGCCGAAGGATTGCATGGGCGTCCATAATACAATGGAGCAAATGGCGCCCGCAAAAATCGCAACGCCACCCAAAGAAGGTGTAGGTTCCTTGTGCGCGCTGCGTTCGTTGGGCTTATCGTACAAACGACGCTCTTTAGCAACCCGAATTACCACTGGAATGATGGTAAAGGTGAGGGTAAAAGAGGTGATAAAGCCTAGAATAATGGCATACATAGATTTGGAAGATTTTAGAACGGATTAAAATTGGTGACTTGAAGCTTGGTCGCCAAAATACACAAATGCAAACGGATTTTCGCAAACCTACAACGAAACTTCATTTTACCTCGATTTTAACAGTCAAATTGACACAGGATTGTCTTGTGTTAGACCATTAAAAATTGAACAGGTTAAAACAGAAACAGCAAAAAAAAGTCCCTCAGCAGTTTAATGCGGAAGGACTTTCTGAAAATAGGGGTTTAGAATCAGGCGGGTGGATTTGGATTATTTGAATAGTCCATCCGGTTAAGTGCCATGAGTTCTTTCAGGTTTTTTTGCATGCCATCAATGGAGCCATCGAGGAAAATGATATTTCCTCTTCCGTTTTCAGAGAAGTTTTTAACAGCTTCCGTCCACATCGAGAACAGGATAACGGAGGTATCGAGGTTGGCATTTTGCATTTCGCGGGCTGCCTGGCTCATGCCTTTGGCTACCTCCTCGCGGAAGAGCGCGACAGCCTGACCGCGCATACGAGCGGCTTCGCGTTCGGCTTCAGCAGCAATTTTTATGGCATTGCCTTCAGCTTCAGCGGCTTTTGTTTTGGTAATGAGCAGCGCCTGACCTTCATTTTCGGCTGCCGCCTTCAGGTTGTTGGCGGCTACAATTTTCGACATTGAACGCATTACTTCTTCATCGAATGTAATGTCATTTATTTGAAGATCAATCAGATGGAAACCCCATTCTTCCAACATATGATCCACGTTTCCTTTTACCGCTTCTGTAATTTCCCTTCGCAGGCTCAAAATTTCCTGCTGACGTTTGGTGGCCACAAAAGCGCGGATGCTTCCCTCAACTGTACGGGAAAGGGTTGCCATAAAATCGCGGTCGCTTACAAATTTGAAAGCGACCTTTTTAACCGTCTCCTCGGCGTTGTCCATCACCGCAAAAAGCAACAAAGACGTAAAATGAACATTGGCCTGATCGATGGTAACCGCCTGAAAAGTAATTTCTACAGCCCGGTTTTGAACCGAAATACGTTTAAAAATGACCTCAACGAAAGGAATTCGGAAGTTTAAGCCGGGGTAAAGCGTTCGATTGTACTTACCAAAAATGGTGGTAATCGCCACGGTTCCTTGTTGAACGGTTACAAGACTGAAAAAAATCAGGACTGCAAGAATTGCGATAAAAATCATTGGATTGTCGAGCATTGGTTTTCTAATATTTGTTGATTTTATTTGATCCAGAGGCTAAATGCATGCCCATGTCGGGAAAAACACCATTTAAGGGTATATTTGCCCATAATTGATATTCA
>JAGWYI010000615.1 GCA_018969455.1 Bacteroidota bacterium
TACAGGCGCTGCGAGGAAGGCGGCATGGAAGCGCATGTGGGGCGATTGCGACACCAAGGCCGCATGCATCAAGAGATTATGCATTTTCCGAATAAGCATTTCTATGACGGACTATTGCATATTATACCACGAGAATTGCTTCCTCCGGGAGAACATCCGCAGGAGGCTGCATTGTGGTATGATTTGCCCGGGCAAAACCCCCAGATGGAACGCATATTTTCGGAAAAAAGGGTGGTTTTCTGGCCCAGTCCGCCAGAACATGCGACGCCTGGCCAAAAAACCAGCACCGCTGAAGCAGCCATTGTGGTGGAATTGGTGCGATTTTTCAAGAATCTGTATTCCTTCAACCAAAAAACATGGCATCCCGACAAATCACTCGGCATCATCACACCCTGGAGAGCCCAAATTGCGCAAATTCGGTCGGCAATGAGCGCAGCGAATTTGGATCCCGATGAAATTACCATCGATACCGTGGAGCGTTACCAGGGAGGCGCGCGCGACATCATCCTTGTGTCGTGTTGCATTCATACCACAGGGCAGCTTGCAAGCCTGGTTAATCGTTCCGACGAGGGCGTGGATCGAAAACTCAACGTGGCACTCACCCGTGCGCGACAGCATCTGGTTATGATAGGAAATGCTGAAATTTTATCGGCCGATGCGCATTATCGTAATTTTATTGAACAATACACCCCTGATGCACTTTTGTAACTTTGTGTTCACCATGATGAAAACAAACAGATCCTTATTGCTTGTTGGCGGAATGTTGGCCGCAATTTTATTTTCATTTTGTGCACGCCAGAGTGCACCAACCGGCGGCCCGGAAGATACCACACCACCCGAAGTTTTACCTCGGTTAAGCACTGCCAATTACAGCACCCGATTTGATAAAAAAAAGATCGAACTGGTTTTTAATGAATGGGTTGTACTTTCTGATGTTGGAACCCAGGTACTCATTTCACCGCCCCTTCAGGTTAAAAAAGTACCCGATATAAGTCTCAAAGGGAAAACCCTTACCATTTTGATTCCGCAAGAGGAAGTTCTCCGCCCCAATACCACCTACACCATCAATTTTGGCGCCGCGATCAAAGACTTTCACCGGGGAAACCCCGCCAAAGACCTCCGATTTGTGTTCTCAACCGGCGATTATCTCGATAGCTTGAAAGTACGCGGAACCATTCTGGATGTGCTCACCGGGGCGCCGATAGAAAATGCCTCTTTTTTGATGTACGACAAATTTTCCGACAGCATCCCGATTAAAGAGAAACCGTATTATTATGCAAAAACGGATAAAACCGGCCAGTTTCTGATCGAAAATGTAAAGGCAGGCGCCTATAAAGCACTTGCAATAGACGATCTGGATCAAAACTTGCGCTGGAGCGGCGGCTTAGAACGCATTGGGTTTCTGGATTCGGCGTTTGTTGTTTCAGATACCGGCAAAAATACTTGTAGGCTAAACCTTTTCAATGACCTTTATAAACTGCGCTTGCTGGAGAAGATTACCGGAAGATATGGCGTTGTTAAATTGGTTTTCAACGCAGCGCCCGATACCATCCAACTTGCCCGTGACAGCCAAAGTGTACAAATAAAATCAGAACGCATAGAAGATTCTTTGTTTGTATGGTACAAAACACCCCATGCCATGAATTGGAAATTGCTTGTTGGGAAAGACAGCGTTTCCATTAAATCTCTGGAACCCGATGATTTTTTTAAACGGTACCGCCTGCTCTTTACGGGCGATGCTTTGCCTGGTCTGCGAAAATCAAATAAAAACACTCCCCCACCCCCGCCAGGCCTGATCCGCCCGGGCGCCATAGCCCAACACCCTGCCAAGCCAGGCTTATTGAGTTTTGTGAGTCCAATTGCCCATTTTGACACCAGTAAATGGGTTCTGGTGCTCGACAGTGTCCCAACCAAGGCGTACAGCTTGAGAATCGACTCCTCCAACAGCCGAATCCTCTCCCTGGAAACCAGCTGGAAACCAGGGCGTAGCTATCAACTTACCCTGTATCCAGGCGCTGTAAGCGATTTTTACGGCATCCAGAATATCGATACCTTACAACGCCTGATTAATGTAGGAAGTGCCAAACAAATGGGGGGACTTAACCTCAACATAAGCAAACTCAAGCCCGGAAGCCACTATATTTTGCAAGTACTCAGCGGAAACGGGCAATTGGAAACAGCCGTTCCGTTCGACGCAAACGCAAGCGATAAAAGACTAGTTTTCAGCAATTTGCAAGCAGCTCAATACAATTTGCGGTTAATTGAAGATCAAAACAGGAACGGGCGTTGGGACAGCGGAAACTATTTTTTGCACAAACAGGCTGAAACGCTCACGCTCAAAAAACTGGAACCCTTGCGTGCCAACTGGGATATGGAAGCCAGTTTGGAGGCTGGGGCAGCAGATAATGTAAAACCCGACAAGGGAAAAAAATAGGCGCCCAAAAAAGAAATTTAAAGCCCTCACTTGGGCAAAAGTCGACACACACATGAATTTTTAGTACCTTCGCACGTCCTACACGAGCTATCCACGCATATGCGCGATTTATTCAAGTCCCTCCTCGAAAATCCCTTTGTAAAAAATACCATTCAGTGGGTTTCTGACA
>JAGWYI010000026.1 GCA_018969455.1 Bacteroidota bacterium
ACCAGATATCATTCGCGGCAGCACCGAGACACTGGCGGGCAGAATTGCCTATTTTGAGCTTACGCCATTTTCTTTGCCAGAAATAATTACTGTAAAATCCCAACTTGAGCATTGGTTCAGGGGCGGTTTCCCGGATGCCCTGTTCGCGCCCAATGATCGCATGACGGAATTATGGCTGGGAAATTTTATCGAAACATTTTTGCAGCGCGATCTGCGTCGAATGGGGTTCGACATCACCATCCCAGCCATGGATAGATTGTTGAAAATGCTCGCTTCCTTGCATGGAACCTTATTAAATGTAGAAGGAATCTCTAAGTCGCTCGGTATCAGCACCAACACCGTAAAAAAATACCTCGATATTTTGGAAGGCAGTTTTTTGTTGCGGCGATTGCAACCTTTTCATGCCAATTTGAGTAAAAGACTCGTTCGTTCACCCAAAATTTATTTGCGGGACAGCGGACTTTTGCACCGCTTATTAGGTGTGTCTTCCCTGGATCAATTGCAGGGCAGTGTGTGGTTAGGTGCATCCTGGGAAGGCTACGTCATCGAGGAAATCATTCGGGCTTTGGGGAAATCGTATGAATTTACCTTTTTTCGTACCCAAACCGGTGCAGAAGTAGATCTGGTGATCAAGACCCCGCAAGGGAAATTGGCCTTGATTGAAATTAAGTACAGCGTAAATCCAGTCCCCTCTAGAGGCTTTTATTCCGCAGTCGAAGATTTAAAGCCTGATTATCAATATGTTATTTTGCCCGAAGGCGAGGCCTGGGATCGCAGCCAGGGTGTTCGGGTGAGTGGTTTAAGTACTTTCCTGAAAGAAGAATTGAAAAAGTTTGCTTTGTAAAAAACCAGGACATCGTCTTGCATCGTAAATGTAGATGTGCGCACAAAACAACATCACATTTAACACAAACAAGACGCATAAAAATGAAAATGTTTCTGAAAAACGCCGGTATGGTACTGGCACTCGCATTAATTGCCTTTTCTGCACAAGCCCAAATGAGCGACAACACCGTAATGGTAGGCGGAGAGGCCATGTTCCCAAAGAAAAACATTGTTGAAAATGCCGTAAATTCCAAAGCGCACACCACCCTCGTGGCTGCAGTAAAAGCGGCTGGTTTGGTAGAAACCCTGCAAGGAAAAGGCCCGTTTACGGTTTTTGCACCCGTAAATGATGCTTTTGAAAACCTGCCCGCCGGCACCGTGGAAACGCTGCTGAAGCCGGAAAACAAAGCAAGCCTGACAAAAGTATTGACCTACCACGTCGTTGCAGGCAATTACGACTTCGCTGCAATCGCCGCTATGCTGAAAAAAGGCGAAAAAACCCTGAAAACTGTGAGCGGAGGTACCCTGAGCTTCATGATGAACGGCGCACACAACATTGTGGTGAAAGATGAAAATGGCAACACCGCCAACATCAACACCTACGATGTGTACCAATCCAATGGTGTCATTCACTCCATCGATGCGGTTTTGTTGCCCAAAATGTAATTTCCCCCACCACACAACATCACGGGGAGGGGCGTTTCGCCCCTCCTTTTTTAACGGCTTTTATAGCTGCCTAAAATGCTGAAAATGAAACATCTATTTTTGCTTTGCGCTTTGCTTTTTACCGCTTCGCTGTTTGCGCAGTCGAACAACAAGCCTGCAAAGGTGATTAAAACGGAGGCGGCCTGGAAAAAGCAACTCAGCCCCGAACAGTACCATGTTACCCGTGAGAAAGGCACTGAAACACCTTTTGAAAACGCATATTGGGATAACCACGCCAAGGGTGTATACCGCTGCATCTGCTGCAACCTGGAACTGTTTTCTTCTGATACCAAATTCGACTCAGGTACGGGCTGGCCAAGTTTTTACAAACCGTATAAATCCAGCAATATTACCATAGGCACCGATAACAGCCATGGCACCACCCGAGATGAAGTTACCTGCAGCCGTTGCGATGCGCATTTGGGGCATGTATTCAATGATGGACCGGAACCTACTGGCAAGCGGTATTGTATTAATAGTGCAGCGTTGCGGTTTAAGAAGTTGGGGAAATGATGCGTTTTTTAGGCGATTTTTCTGAAATTGGCCCAGTTGCTAAGCTGGCGGTTTTTAATTGCATTTAACCCCAAATCATCGTATTTTTGTAAAAAATTTTACCATGATTATTGTTGAAATACCGGAATCAATGCTTCAATCGCAATCGGGTTATTCCATTGGAGAATTGAAGATTGATTTGGCTGTTTTACTTTACAAAAAGAAAAAAATGTCTCTTGCACAGGCAGCCCGATGGTGCGGCATCACGCGCCTGGAGTTCCAATCTGTGCTATCAGAGCAAGGAGTCGATATCTTATTTACCACAGATGATCTGCAACATGATCTGAAAGCGCTGGACAATTTTTTTTCTAAATGAAGATTGTTGTAAGTGATACCTCACCGATTATAAACCTTGCAATGATCGGACGCTTGACCTTATTGCCAGCCGTGTTTAACCGAGTTATTATTCCTCAAAAAGTCTTCCAGGAAATTGTTTCTCAAGGCACGGGCCTTCCTGGATCGCTTGAAATAAGTACGGCGAATTGGGTGGACGTATTAACATGTAAAGATTTTCAAAAAGTTCAAGCCTTGTAGGACGAAATTGATCCGGGCGAACCAGAAGCAATTATTCTGGCACTTGAAATGGACGCCGACCTTATTTTGCTGGATGATTATGCAGCGAGGGCAGTTGCGGACCGTTTAGGCCTGGAATACACCGGACTATTTGGGTGTACGCATTCGTGCTAAACAAATGGGTTTTGTTGATAATGTACGTGTAATTATGGACGATCTAATCACGATCGCAAATTTCCGAGTGTCACAATCGGTATATGACGCAGTTGTTAAAATTGTGGGGGAATGATTGGTGTTCTACCCCTCAAACCCGATCTTCTGGTGCGTTCCATCGCAATACGGCTTGTTCCCTGAAGCGCCACAACGACAAAATGCGGTCACCTTGTTTTTGTGCGTTTCATTGCCCGCCGCGTCTTTTACCGCAATGTTGCCATACACCATCAGCGGACCATTCGGGATGGTTTCCACAATGGTTTCTATGTCTACATGCTCCACGGCAGATTCGCCCGCTTCATTTTTCACCCAGGACAAAGCGCCGGAGGGGCATTTTTCAATTTGTGCGATGATTTTTTCCGTTTCTGCGGCATCCAAATTGATCCAGGGCTTTTTGCGCGGGTCAAAAACTGCTTGCAAATTTTTCCAGCACAGGGTAGAATGGATACAGGCATCTGGTTTCCAGATTACCGTAATGTCGTTGTTGTGATACTTTTTTTCCATGCTTAAAATTCGTTGGTAAAGGCAAAATTTGGTTTTCGTTCTGTCCAGCGACCGCGGGTAAAGTCTGGAAAACTTTGCGGCGTGCTTCCCGTGGCAATAGACGCCTCCGACAAGGGCGTGATGGCCAGCCAGGTGGCCGCATCATAAACATCAATTTGGGGGGCTTGGTTGCGTTTGGCGCTCTCCACAAAATGCTGAAAAACAAAATAATCCATCCCGCCATGCCCGGCGCCCTCGGCTTCCTTGCCATACCGCTTCCACAGCGGGTGGTCGTATTGATCCAGCCAGGCCTGCGCCGGTTCCCAGGCATGCCGTTTTGATTTCCCCTCGATGTGAATGCTGCTGTTCACATCCATCCAGATGCCTTTGGAGCCCTGCACCCGGAAGCCAAGTGAGTAGGGGCGGGGCAAACTGGTATCATGGGTGAGCAAAATGGTTTCGCCGTTGGCACATTTTATTTGGGTGGTCACGACGTCGCCCAAATGAAATTCCACCTGGGCATTGGGGTGATTCGGGCCGCCTTTGGGGTGCTCCACGATGTAGTTGTGCAAACCCCGGCTTTTGGAACCCATGGATGTGAGGTAAACAAAGCGGTTGCCCCGGTTGATGTGGGCGTACATGGCCAAAGGGCCCACCCCGTGGGTCGGGTACAGGTCGCCGTTTCGGTGCACACTGTGTTTGGTGCGCCATTTGGCCTCCGAAAAGCCTTTTTCGCCATATTCTACCCCAGAATCGTAGGGCGTAATGCCGTCGTTGAATTTTACACCCCGCAAATCATGCTCATAACCGCCTTCCAAATGGATCAATTCCCCCATCAAGCCTTCGCGCACGATCTGCAAAATGGCCATCACATCGCGGCGATAACACACATTTTCCATAAACATTAAATGCGTACCGGTGCTTTCATGCGTGCGCACGAGTTCCCAGCATTCATCCAGCGAAAAACCGCCCGAAACCTCCATCGCCACGTATTTCCCGGCTTTCATGGCCGCCACCGCCTGTTGGGTATGCCATTCCCAGGGCGAGGCAATCACCACCGCATCGATGTTTTTGTCATTTAGCAAATTCAAGTAGTCAAAATTGCCGTTTCCGTATACTTTCGGCTTGTTTTTACCCTTGCTTTCGATGGTTTTGAGGCAGGCCGTCACCATCACTGGATCCGGATCGGCGATGGCAAGGACCTCACAATCGGGCCGGAGCAATGCCTCCATCACGTGATCCTGCCCGCGCAAGCCCACGCCGATGAAGCCCAGGCGCAGTTTGTCTTTCAAGGGCTTCCAGGTGCTTCGTTCCGTTTCGGCTTGCAAGATGCGCGGGGTGGCAAGGGCTGCCGTGCTCAAGGCGGCAGACTGGATAAAGGTGCGGCGGTTCAATTTAGACATAAGCAATGATTTGAATGCAGAAAAGCGCGCTCAAATCTCTGTAATTCTGTTTGTTCTTCCAAATGACATTCAAAAAGCGCGTTTTTATCCAAAAAAATACCATCTTGGTTTGGTTTTCGTCAATTATTTGATCCGCGGGTTGGCGGTTCCTTTTTCCATGAAAGGATCTTGTAATAATTCATCATGCTTTTTTGTAGCGCTTGTTGTGAGCACTGTTTCATCTTTGGGCCAGTTTATGTTTGGCCAGGACATGAAGAAAGAAAGGGCGAAATCTCTGTTCGAGTATCCCGCCCTTTCCGGCATAATGTTCTATACCAGGATTCGCCGGATTTTGTGGATAAATCAGGATGGATTACGATGATTTATAATGATTTATAAAGATCGTTATGCACAAAATCTGGCGGTGTAAAGTATAATATAATCACAGCCTATTGCAACTTCAAATGAAACTTCCCTTCTGTTAAATTAATTTTTGGATCCAGCCCCCAACTGCTGGGAGAAGTGACGTTTTTGTCAAAGGTAAAAAATTGAAAGCGCCCTTGCACTGTACCTGCGATGGAATCAAACGAAACAACTTCAATAAAATGATCAGTTCGAGTGGTGTCAATTCTATATGTTCCGATTAATTGATCGTAATCCTGGCTTACAAATACAGCCATTTGAGGAATTAAATCTACCTCATACCAAGTCTTGTAATATTGTATATTGTATTTCCCCTTTTTTGTTGGAATATCACTAACAGAAAAGTAAAAGGTGCGAAAATTTGGGTCGGTTAATCCTGCATCTATCAAAAAAACATCTTTTCGATCCGGGTGATATGCTGCATTCGCTTTTGGGGACCAAAATTTATCATTTTTCAAACAGGTACATTTCCCCAATTCAATGATATCTTTCAGGGTATCTGTTGGGCTGGGTATCGTGTCTACAGGGTTTGTTGTAACAGGCGTAATAGGTGAGTGTTCTTTTTGGCAAGCATTGCCCAAGAACAGGATTGCTATAAAAATTGGAATCAATCGAAGCATGGCTTATTGGACTTTTTGAATTTTTTGTTCGGTTTGTAATTGATTTGAATGTGTAGAAGGCCTCGAACAAGGCGTATTGCATATTATTGGTAAAGATTTACAAAAATACAAGATTTTCTCAAGGTTGAGCGGGTGGAGAATGTTAATGGTGGCTATAAATATGCGACCTCTAGCGAAGTCGATTGTGGTTGGATAATGAACGGATTGCTACTCAAAGCGAATGGTTATCGTCCCCCCACAGCATTTAATAATCGATATACCACCCCAATTCCAGAACTTCTTCCCCCTCCCCATTGTTTAAAAGCAATATTTTCCCGTAATTTTGCACTCTTTTTCAACAAACCAGGCCTCGAATCGATCCAAATGATCGGTTTCCGGGCCGGAAAACACGAATATGTCGCGTTTAGGAAAAGCATTGGTCGCCATGTCGGGCGGAATCGACAGTACCGTTACCGCCATTCTGCTGCATGAGCAGGGTTGGGAGGTAGTGGGTGTCACCATGAAAACCTGGGATTACGCCACTTCGGGCGGTTCCAAAAAGGAAACCGGGTGTTGCTCGCTCGACAGCATCAACGACGCCCGGCAGGTTGCGGTGAAACTGGGTTTTCACCATTTCATCATCGACATCCGCGACGAGTTTGGCGATTACGTGATTGATAACTTCGTGGATGAGTACATGGCTGGCCGTACGCCCAACCCTTGCGTGCTTTGCAACACCCACATCAAATGGAACAGCCTGCTCCGCCGGGCCGATATGCTCGATTGTGAATTTATTGCAACCGGGCATTACGGCATCATCAATGAGCGTGAAGGCCGCAAATACATCACCCGGGCCCGCGACCAGCAGAAAGACCAGTCTTACGTGCTGTGGGGCCTTAGTCAGGAATGCCTCAACCGCACGCGCATGCCCTTGGGAGGCTATACCAAGCCGGAGGTGCGGCAAATGGCAGCCGAGCGCGGCTGGGATTCGCTGAGTAAAAAAGCCGAGAGTTACGAAATCTGTTTTGTGCCCGACAATGATTACCGGGGCTTTTTGCGCCGCCGGATAGACGGGCTCGATGCGCAGGTGCAGGGCGGACAATTTGTGGATGTGCAGGGTAAGGTGCTTGGCGTGCATGAGGGCTATCCCTTTTACACCGTGGGGCAGCGCAAGGGCCTGGGCATTGCCTTGGGCGAGCCCATGTTTGTCACCGAGATTCGTCCCGACACCAACACTGTGGTGCTGGGCCGGGAATCCGATTTGATACGCAACGGCATGCTGGTGGGAAAAATGAACCTCATGAAATATGCCCAACTGCCCGAGGAGGGTCTGGAAACGGTCACCAAGGTGCGTTACCGCGATGCGGGCACCCTCAGCACCCTGCATCAGCTGGGCGACAAAATTGACGTGCAGTTTCACGCCAACGTGAAGGGCATTGCGCCTGGCCAAAGCGCGGTTTTTTACGAAGGTGACGATGTGGTCGGCGGCGGCATCATTCAAGGCAGTTTTTTCGGATAATGGCTTACATACTTTTGCTAGAAACCGCCACCGATGTGTGTGGCGTCGGCATCGCTCGAGACGGCGTCCTGATCAGCATGTCTGAACAACACGCTACCCAGCAACACGCTACCCTGCTTACCAGCCAGATTGCCGAAGTTGCCAAGCAGGCCGGAATCACCCTGGCCGAACTGGATGCCGTGGCCATTAGTCATGGCCCGGGTTCTTATACCGGGTTACGGGTAGGGGCTTCGGTGGCCAAGGGCATTTGTTACGCCTTGAAGAAGCCCCTCCTTGCAGTGGATACCTTGCGCGTGCTGGCGCAGGCGAGCGCCCGGGCGCAGGAAGCGCCTGATGCCTGGCATGCCGCGATGATTGATGCCCGTCGGCAAGAGGTGTGGATGGCGGTGTACGACGCCCGGGGGCGGGTACAGGTAGAGGCACAGCCCTTTATATTGGAAAATGCCCTGTTTGAGAAAATACTTGCAGAAAGCATTTGGGCAGAAAACACAAATGCATTATTTTTGTCAGGCAACGGATGTTTCAAGGCGCGCAGCTATCAAATGTCGGCACGGGTGCGGTATTCCGGGGTAGAAAATTGTTCTGTCGGGCACATGGCACATATATCTTTTAATCAATTTGAAAGTGGTGATTTTCAAGATGTTGCATATTATGAACCTTTCTACATGAAGCCTCCAAATATTACGTTTTCATCAAATATGTTGAGAACCTGAGTTTGGGTTGAGATTATATTCTAAAAATAATCCTTTTGTTACGCCAAGGTTTTTAACTATTTATGCCTAAATTTTTTCTTATATAAGAAAAATGTTCAAAATGGCATAAAAGTTGAAGTGTAAGTGCAGTTGAAATAACTTACCATTACTTTCAAAACATTTAATATGAGAAAAGCGAAAAGCGACGCAATTGTCTTGAAGAAGGGACAGCAAGACATTTTGCTGGATTACAATGAGTTGCGCAAGGCTGTACTAGTATTGCGCGCCGTAAACCACAAACTTCGTCAGCGGATGATCGACCTGTTGGAAGAGCATCAGCGCATGACCGTAACAGACATCTATGTAAAATTGCGGCTTGAGCAAAGTGTGGCCAGCCAGCATCTTGCCATTTTGCGTAAGGCGGGTGTGGTGGTTACAGAGCGCCAGGGGAAATTCATTTTTTATGGATTGGACAAATCCCGGCTCACGCAAATCTCCCAGTTGGTAGAGGATTTGGCGGCATAAATTTTTACATGCCATTTCTTCCCGGAAATGCTGCATTTCAATTGCGTTTGCGATTGTGTGCAGCATTTTTCTTTTGTATGTTGTATGTTGTCAGTATAAATTGCATATTTGCCTTTACATTTTAACATACCCAATATATCAAAGAGAAAACTAAATGAGCAAGCACGTCCCATTCCCTGCCGTCAGTGCCGAAGAACTCCAGTTGGCCGCTGATATCATGCGGGCCCTCGCACACCCGTTGCGCATGAAAATGCTGCAATACATCGATGAAAAAGGCGATTCCTGTGTAAATGATATTTTTGAGGCCCTCGAAATTGAGCAATCCATTGCCTCGCAGCATTTGCGTATTTTACGCATGGCTGGCCTGGTATTTACACGCAGGCAGCAAAAATTTGTGTTTTACTTCATCAATTACCCCCGTTTGGAGCTTGCCGGAAAATCGGCCGGCATACTTTCTCAATTTGTGACCGCGGTGTAGTTTTATCCTGGGCGGTATTTTCTGGCGTGCTGGGTACTGATTTTTCATTTCTGTGTGGAACGGAATTTCCTTATTGAAGGCCGAATTTTGGCAGTATCTACAAAAGCAGCCACAGCACCGATGCGATGCTGTGGCTGGAAAAGTGTTGGCTGGTATCTTTTTTCAGGCACTAAAATGCCACGCCGATGCGCAATGCCAGCATACGGATGGTTGCTTTTGAGTCTTCCTTAACCAAATCGGTACCGGTGGTAGATATCTGGCTATTGTTGCTGGTGATATCGGTAAACATTTGCTGGTAGGAGAGTCCGGCAACCAAAGAAGTTCCGCCCGACAATTGGTATTCAATTCCGCCTCCCAGGCCCCAGGAAAGGGCTATTTTGCGCACCTCTTTCTTGATGTTTATGTCGTTTGCTTCGTCTTGCTGAGCCGAAGGTAAGTCGTTGTCTCCGCTGATATCGCCGCTTGCCTTTGACAGAAAGGACAGGTTGATGGTTGGGATTTCGGCGTAGTAGCGCAATTTATCGCCATCAGAGCCGGAACGCATTTTCAAACCCACGGGAATTTCTACAAAATTAATGCGGTAATGCATTTTGGCATTTTGCGGCAGGGTTTGCAAGGGTGATGCCAATTGAGAGTTGGGCCAGAATTTGCCCGAAACGTATCCATTCTGCAAAGTTCCGCCCTGATTGAAACCAAAACCAAGTCCAACCGTAATGGCATAATTTTCTGCAAAATAGTATTCTCCCACTGCACCCAGGCGGAAACCCCAGTTGGCTCCTACGCCTTCCAGTTTTTTTTCATCGGTGCGCATCCAGGTCCAGGTAGGGCTGGTTTGGAAGCCAAATCGAAAGTGAGCCTGTGCGTTCAAGCCTTGGGCGAACAAAAGCATCAAAAAGGCAAAAACAATAACAACTTTTTTCATGATGTGCAGTCTTTTCAGTTTGAGTTAAATGTAGGGATGATTTTGAGATACATGCATTTTTTCAAAAATCATCCATTGATTTGTAGGGTTGAACAGGCAACAATGGGGCTTGATTTGCGTTTATGAAAACCTGTTTTGTAATTTTGCGCGCCTCATTTACACCGCTAAGCCTGTTTTTGCGTGTGCCTAACGGCCCAAATTATTGAAAATCAGTGCAAAGAAACATGATGCTTGCTTTCTTGCGGGCATTTTTTTGTTTAAATCAGGGTCAAAAATCGCAGTTTTTTTCGGTAATATGCAAAAAATAAAATATAACAACCCGCAAATTGGTATAATTCTCCTCAGTTGTATCCTCCTTTGGGCGCAATGTGGCAGCGGCTCCGATAAGTTTATTCCCGATGTATCACACATTCAGGTAGAGACGCCCATTCGACGATTTGATCAAGACTTGTTTGCCCTGGATACGACCAATTTGGCAGAAGGTTTGAAGCAATTGGAGCAGAAATACCCGGAAATGTTGCCGCTTTTTACCCAAAATTTGATCCACGATCAAACCAATCCCCTTGAAACGCCCCTGCAGGCGATTACCGGTTTTCTGAAAGCGCCGCAAATTCGGCATTTATACGATTCCGTTCAGATCCGGTTTGCCAAACTGGATGCCTTAGAACCGCAGATTCATCGGGTGTTTCAGTTTTACAAATATTATTTTCCCGGTAAACCAATTCCGGAAATTGATGCCTTTTTAGCCGAATTTTCAACCGATGTGTTTACTGCCGGCGACAGTTTGTGCGGTATTGGGCTGGATATGTTTTTAGGCGCCGGGTTTTCGGGCTATAATCCTGAAATTTTCCCCGCTTACCTCCGCCGCCAGTTTGTACCCGAATACATTCCGGTGCGTTTGGCAAAAGTGCTGGCACAAAATGTAATGCCGCCGCCGCCTGCCGAACGTCGATTGCTCGATTTGATGTTATATCAGGGTAAATTGTTGTATTTAACCGATTGTCTGACGCCCGAAGCCCCCGATAGCATGAAAATGGGGTACACACGGGCGCAATTGGAGGGTTGTTTTGCCAACGAAAAGGAGGTTTGGGCCCGTCTTTTGGATCAAAACCTGTTGTATTCTACCGATTACAACAAAATTCGGAAACTGGTTGAACCCAGCCCCAATGCCCCTGTTGTATTTCAGGAAGCGCCAGGTGAAATTGGAAACTGGGTAGGCTGGCAAATTGTTCGTGCTTACATGAAGCGCAACCCCGATGCCAAATTGGCCGACATGCTGGCATTCACCGATGCGCAAAAATTTTTGGAAGCAGCAAAGTACAAGCCCAAACGACTATAATCAAACGGTATTATATTTTGCGCTGCTTGCTTTTGATGGTCGGGAGTATATCGGTATGCCAATTTTAAGGCAGCGTTCCGTATTATATACCAGGATTCGCCGGATTTTGTGGATAAATCAGGATGGATTTCGCTGATTTATAATGATTTATAAAGATCGTTATGCACAAAATCTGGCGGCGTAAAGTATAAACATCGGATGTTTCGATGACCAAATCCATTTGTTCACCAAAATCCTTTTGTTCTATGCGTATTTTCATTTTTTGTTTCTCCATGATGTGCGCCTTTCAAGGCATGGCCCAACACCCCTCAGGCACACCACGCTTTTATGCGAAAACCGAAACTACCAGGGTGCAGGCAGGCACGCCATTTGAAGTGCAATTCCGGTATGAAAACGGACAGGGTGGAAAATTTACGGAACCGGATTGGCAACAAGCCGGATTGTCGGTATTAGGAAGCGGACAATCCTCCAGTATTTCCATCAACAATGGCGTAACGGTGGCCAGTATGCGGTATGAGTTCTCGGTTGTGGCGCGGGATACCGGTCTCATCCAAATTCCACCGGCAACGCTGAAAGATGGAAAGAATACCTATCAAACTGAGCCAATAATGCTTCATGTGAGCGGAGAACCTGTGTCAGATCCTGAAACGCCGGCCTCATACCCGGATCAGCAGCCGGCGCCTAAACCGGAAAAGTTGAAAAAAACAATCAAAACTTCGCGGATTTGATCAATTCTTTCTGATTTTTGCTGCATGCAGTACAATCATGCCATGAGTTTTCAGCACGACCCTAAGAGGTCCGCATCCCTGCGCTTTTCCTGCGCAGCGCGGTGGATATTATGGTCATTGTGGTTATTGCCGGCTGCACTTGCTGCGCAGGTTCAATTTCAGGCGCGATGCAGCAGTCCCGAATTGGTGCAAGGCAACCAGTTTGAAGTGGTTTTTGAACTAAAAAATGCCGAAGGCGCCCGTTTTATTCCGCCCGATTTTCATCCTTTTCGGGTGCTTTCAGGGCCCAACCTGATGCAGAGCGCAACCATGCTCAATGGCAAAACGAGTACCCAGTTACAGTGGTCTTACACCCTGGATGCGGTTCAAACAGGCGATTTTGTCATAGGTCCGGCCTCGGTTACGGTAGCGGGAAAGATATTAAAAACGCAAAGTTTGCATTTGCAGGTAACGCTTCCCCAATCGGGCAAAAGGCAAAACCTGGCGCCACCTGGCGGCGCGAAGGCCGATCTATTCATTGCTGCCACTGTAGACCGTGAAAAGGCCTGGACAGGCCAACAAATTAATTTTCAGCTTAATTTATATACCCTGGTTTCGATTGAAGGCGCCGATTTGATTGGCTTGCCCGATTTTAAAGGCTTTTTTGCGCAGGAAAAAAAGCGATTTAACACCGAAATTCAGTACATCAATTTGAAAGGGAAGAAGTACGCCGTAAAAACCATTTATGAAGCGGCTCTTTTTCCACAGGAAGCAGGAACCCTTGTGATTGGTCCTGCGCGCATTCGTGCAGGCGTGGAGCAAATGGGGGCTCTGGGTGTGTTTATGGGTCCAAGGCCTGTGCTTTTGCAAACTCAACCCATCTCACTTGAAGTTCAGGCCTTGCCTACGCCCCTCCCAACCGATTTTTCGGGCGGGGTAGGCACTTACAGTTGGGAATTTGAGCAAGATAAAGACACGCTTACCACCGACGAAGCGCTTACCCTGCGCGCGCAGGTGCGTGGCGACGGCGATGCCCGCAGGTTTGCTCCACCCAGGCTGGAACTGCCGGCAGGCCTGGAGGCATTTGAGCCCAAGCAGGTAGAGGAAGAAACTTATGAAAACGGAGAAAGGATCATTCATCGAAACAATCTGGAGTACGTAATTATGCCCAAGACCCCGGGTGAATATGCTTTCACACCGGTAATATCGGTGTTCGATCCTGAGCGGGGCTCCTACCAGCGGGTAGCAGCATCTGAACAGCTGCGTTTGGTGGTGCTGCCCGGGAAAAACTATGCCCAACAGCTCCAGATGACGGATTCGCTTTCCAATTTAACGCCGCGTCGCACCCAGCAACCTGGTATCGGGCAAAAAGCGGGTTATTGGTTGTTGGCCTTGGGCGCCTTGTCTCTTTCGGCTGTTTTGATCCTTTTGCTTTGGTATTTGCGCCGCCGCCGCCGGTTTTCCCGAAATGCCGAAACTCAAGTTGTGCCTCCTCCAAGTGCGCAGGCACAAATAAAAAGCGCCCAATTTCGCCTGACAGAAGCAGGTCGCCTGTTGCATCAGGGCAACCCTCGTGCGTTTTATCATGCCTTGTTTCAGGGATGGTGTCAGTATTTGGGCCTAAAACTGGATCTGCCAACGGCACAACTGTCACATAAAAGTGTAGAAGACGCCTTGCAATTTCGCCAGGCGCCCCAAATGCTTATCAACCAGGTTCAGGAAGTATGGCAAAAATGCGAGTTGGCACTGTTTTCAGGCCAAACCGACGCCGTATCGATGGAAAGTTTGTGGCGCCAGGCAGAGGATTGTATTCAGGAATTAGAGCGGCGCCTTCCAGGAATTCCCCGCCAATAGATTGGAAAGCATGGGAGGTTCCAGGCGGCCTTTCGGTGCGTCCAGGAGCTCCTGTACGTAAAACCAGGATGCCGTTGCCTCAACCCCGTTGTCGTTTAAGGGTAATGTGCTATACCCGGACAATTGCATGTCAACAAGGCTGGCGCGAAACAGAAATATTATTTCGTGTTTTTGGTCTTTGTGTTCGATAAATTTTTCGGGATTTTCCCAGACGGCGAGCAGTTCGGGTTCAGAAATTGCAGCGTTCAGTTCTTCCATAACCTCCCTTCGGACGGCATCGATGGCGCGTTCGCCAAAATCGATGCCTCCGCCAATGGGCCGCAAATAACGCGTTCCATAGTGCGTAAAGTCGTGCAGCAACACCCGGTCCTGGTGTACGATTAGACAAAGCGCGATTGGCCGAACCTGTTGACTCATGCATATCCTGTGCTGCAATGGCCTGAAAAGAACGACCATTGCAGCGTTGTTTAATTAAAACCAGCGCACGAGTGGAAAATCCATTCGATGCGATAACAAAGGATTGTTGGGGAACATTCGGAATCCGTATTCAAACACTCCGGCAAAAGGAGGTTGGAAATTGCAGGAATAGGTAGCCTGAGCCCCGAATTGCGCGCCAGCCTCCATGGGGTAGGTGGCTAACAATTCCAATGATTTTTCAGAGATGCGCTTGTAAAACACCACTTCCAGTCCGATATCGGAGGCTGCAAGTTCGTTCAGGTTGAGGGTAATGGCTGCGGCAAATTCTTCTCCAAGCGGGAGCGAACGGTTGTAGGTGTCGGGAGCATCAAGATGTTGCAGTTCGATGCCGTCCCATTTCCGTCGAACGCGGTCTTTCCAGGAAATCAATTGGTGGAGCAATTTAAACTGATCTTGTTTCAATTGTTGGCTTCGGCGCCACAATTTGAAATAATAGCGGTCCTGATAGTCGTCGAGCATGCGTTTCATCACGAAATCGGGTGCAATGTCGGCGATGGTATTTTTGATGTGGCTAACCCATTTTTCCGAAACTCCGTTGGCATCTTGTTCATAGAATGCCGGAACGATGTCATTTTCTAGGATGTTGTAAATGGTTTCTGCGTCGAGTTCGTTTTGCAGCGCCTGGTCACTGTATGTTTCATTTTCTGGGAGCGCCCAACCAGCGCCGGGTTTGTATCCCTCACACCACCAGCCGTCGAGTACCGAGAAATTCATAACACCATTCATGACGGCTTTCATCCCGGAGGTTCCGCTGGCCTCTTTGGGCCGCGTGGGATTGTTGAGCCAGATATCTACCCCTTGAACCAGCAATTTGGCCATTTCCATGCTGTAATTTTCAAGGAAAATGACTTTTCCTTTAAAGAGGGGGTTTTTGGTGGTGTTGTAAATAAAGCGGATAAATTCCTGACCGCCTTTATCGGCAGGGTGTGCTTTACCGGCAAACAGAAAAATTACGGGTCGGTCGGAGTCGTTTACAATTTCGGCGAGTCGGGCTTCATTGCTAAACAGCAGGGTTGCGCGTTTGTAGGTTGCAAACCGGCGGGCAAAGCCGATGATGAGGGCATCGTCGCGCAGCGCATTTATAATTTCAAAAATCGCGCGGGGGTTTTCACCGCGTCGGGTAAGGTCTTCCCGGAGGTTGATTTTTACCCATTCGAGCAAGCGCTTTTTGAGCGTTCGACGAATTTCCATGATTTTATTGCCTGGTACCGAATGGATTTTCGACCAAAATTTCCGGTTGGTTTGATCGGCCCAGAATCCTTTCCCAAATATGTTTTCATACAAATCAAGCCATTCGCGTGCCACCCAGGTGTGAAAGTGTACGCTGTTGGTTACATAACCGATGTGGCTTTCGGCATGGTTGTAATCGGGATATAGTTCATTGAACATTTTTTGGCTCACTTCGCCATGCAATTTACTTACGCCGTTTACTTCCTGGGAGGTGCGGATGGCCAGGTTGCTCACATTAAACAGTTCCCGGCTATCGTCGCGGTTGACTCTTCCCAGTGCCATAAGATCTTCCCAACTAATGTCAAATGCCAGGTTAAATTCGCTGATGTATTCCCGAAGCAGCGTTTCGGAGAAGGTATCGTGGCCGGCAGGAACAGGGGTATGGGTGGTAAAAAGTTGGGTTGCGCGTACCACTTCGAGCGATTCGGCAAAACCCAGGTTTTTTTCCTGCATGTAATTTCGGATGCGTTCCAAACCGAGGAAAGCAGCGTGTCCTTCATTCAGGTGGTAAAGGTCGGGGTTGTGTCCAACCGCTTTCAATGCGCGGCAACCGCCGAGGCCGAGCAGTAATTCTTGTTTTAAGCGATGTTCGTTGTCGCCGCCGTACAACTGATGGGTAATGGAGCGATCTTCCCAGCGATTGTCTTCAATG
>JAGWYI010000616.1 GCA_018969455.1 Bacteroidota bacterium
TGCCGCTAGGCGGCACCACATCGCTCAAAACACGGATAACATCGCTTACCCCGCTTTTCATTGAGATCGGCTTTCCTTCTGCATCAAGGGGTTCCACACGTAGCCAAACCTGATTCCAGTACAAATCCTGGTTATTGCAGATACCTGTTACGTAGAAATTCCCATTTTCAATCCAGCAGTTGAAGTCATCAACGGAAATTGGAGACGGCTTGGCCTTGTCGGGCATTTGAAGTTGGGTTGAAGCCGATACGCCCGGTGCGTCGGCCTTTGATTCACAGGCCGAGGCTGCAATTAGGATTGAAAAAGATAAAATTAAAATGCTTCTTATCATGGTTTGATTTGTCAAAACTGGATTGTTGCGGCAAAAGTCGCTAAATCCTGACTTTTTTGCAAAACAAAAATAGCGAAGCGCATATTCTAAGTTATTCCTCCGTTCGAGGTATGGATTGTACCTTTTTCACACCTATTTTTGCGGCATGAAATATTTAATTACCGGACTGGGGAATATAGGATACGAATATGATCACACCCGACACAACATTGGGTTTGAAGTGGTTGATTATATATGCAAGCAATTGGAAGGCGATTGGAAGTCTGTGTCGCATGGAGACATGGCAGAGGTAAAGTTTAAGGGGCGTGTATTATGGTTGTTGAAGCCCAATACCTACATGAATTTGAGTGGGAAGGCCATTCGGTATTGGCTTCAGAAGGAAAAGATATCTGTGGAGAACAGTCTGGTGATTTTGGATGATTTGAATCTGGATTTTGGGAAATTGCGTTTGCGTGCCAAGGGTTCGGATGGCGGCCACAACGGATTAAAGAATATACAGGACTTGTTGGGTACAGTTGAGTACCCTCGGTTGCGGATTGGGATTGGGAGTGCCTTTTCGAAGGGCAAGCAGGTTGATTTTGTATTGGGCAAGTGGACGGAGGATGAAAAGGCGGGGCTGCCAGGCATTTTGGAGCGGGCAGATGAAACGGTCAAAGCCTTTGTGAGTATTGGTTTGGAGCGGGCGATGAATATTGCGGCCAAGTAGCAATTATCCGGGCAATTGCAAGAGCCATTTTTCAATAAAAATTTGGTGTTGGTAGGGGTTAAATTGGAGGGTATCAAAACCCAGCGTTTGATCAATTTGGTTTAGGGCTATTTCCAGATCGATGTTTTCTTGTTTTTGAACGGCGCAAATGTTGGTTTCTACCAAAAGTTCGGCCAGGTACTCCTGCTCGGTTTGACCTGGAGTAGGGATTAAAAGCGCCTTTTTACCTAAAAGAACAAGGTCCATAATGCTGGAATAACCTGAGCGGCAAACAATTCTTTTGCTGGCGGCCAGAACTTTGTTGAGGGCATTGGAAGTGAGGTAAGAGGCGATTTCGACGTGATCGGCGGCGAAATAATGTTCTTTCATGTGGGTTTTGCCTCGAATCAGGATGGATTTGCAGGGTAATTGGATCAATTGTTCGAGCAGACGTTGTTCGAGCCAGGTACGTTGTGGTTCTGGTCCTGACAAGACTACCGCAAGGTCGTATTCCAATTCCAGGTCCATTTTTTGCATTCGCGAAAGGATTCCAGTATATTGAATGTGTTTATGTGGCGACTTTCCGTGGGCGAGCGCGCCTGCGAGGCCGGGGGGTGTTTCGGCATCGGGCACCCAAATGGCGTCAAATTTTTGGAATGCCAGGTGCAACAATCGATTGATAGCCCATTGCAGCCCGGTGCCGGGAATTCGGAGGTGCAATTGGTGGGTAATCATAACATTGAATACTCCGGGGCAGAAGCAACCATAACGATTGTCGGAAATAATGGCATGGATTCCCAATTTGTGTACCAATCGTTGGGTTTCCCATTGTTCGGCGCGGATGGCAAAAAGAATACGGGGCAATTTTTTGGCCATGTTGTACACCATATTGCCACTGCTATAAGTGATTCTATAAGACGGTAACTGGAAAGCTGGGAGTTGCGGAAACTCGGCTTTCAACAATTGGAATGCGGCTCCATCGGAGGCAAGGAAAACTTCAGCGCCTTGGTTCAGGAGGGATTGGATAACAGGAATGCAGCGGGTAGCATGTCCGAGTCCCCAATTGAGCGGTGCAATGAGTATGCGTTTGGGGCTAGGATGATTGGGTAAATCGGTTGGTATGTTTTCCATCAAGGAATCGAATTTCGATTCAAATCATTGGTTAAATTGTAAAACCGCTTAAAGGCAGCATTTCGGGTTGATTGTGAATCTGCCTAATATGCGGTTATGCATTTCAGCAGAAAGGGAATTTGCTTCAAAAAGAGTTAACATTATCTGCTGTAGTGTATATTCGCGTTTGTAAAATTATAAAACCTTTTGGTTATGAAAAAAAATAATTGGGTTCGCGTTGCTATCTTTTTTCTGATGCTTGGCATGATATTTATCCAGGCATGTTCTCTGTTTCGTCCAAAATGCGACTGCCCGCATTTTTAAAACAGGTTAAGCGCATATTGTATACCAGGATTCGCCGGATTTTGTGGATAAATCAGGATGAATTTCGCTGATTTATAATGATTTATAAAGATCGTTATGCACAAAATCTGGCGGCGTAAAG
>JAGWYI010000027.1 GCA_018969455.1 Bacteroidota bacterium
ATCTGGATGGATAATCCTTCCAAGGTTTTGCCTGCAGCGGAAGTCCATCCGCACAAATCGCCGTTTTGGCCCAGGCGGAGATTGGGCAACCCGGCAAATTTACCCGCGTATACCACATCAAAATGGGCCGATTGCCCGCCTTCCAGCCGAACAGAAAATCCGACAATGCGTTGACGGCCATGCGCAAGGCCCACGTAAGCGCCGGCTTCCGTATTTTCAAACACGCCAACCCCAGCAACCCAAATACGATATTTCAATTCAAGCCCCTCGGTAGCGCCCGTCAACTGGAGACGCATACCCAACAATCGTCTTGCGGGTTGGAAACCACCCACGAGTCCTTGTCCGAAAGCTTGCTCGCCAAGCACAGCAAACCGGATTGCGCCTTCCAATCCCGGTAATTCGGCGGTTTGGGGTGGTAAAGCCTGCTGCACCGCACGTCCGGCATCTATACGACCGTATCCGTACCAGGGGCTGTGGCCGTGGGTGTCGTAATTGCCGTTTTCCAAGTCGATTTTAACACAAGCCATACGTATCAAATCTTTAACAGCTGAACCACGCAAACCCGGATTAACCGAGAGCATCAGTCCAACAATGCCCGCCAAACCCGGGCATGCGCCGGAGGTTCCGCCAAAAGTATTGGTGTAACTGCCTGGATTATATCCCTCGGGGCCCAGGCGGTCGGTGGTACGCAATCCGGTAGAAAGGGGTTTTGGATGATTAAAAGGTGTAAAACCAAAATCATTGCTGGGGAAACAGGCCCAGATGGCATTTCCATAGTCGCTGTAAACCGATCTTTTCGCGGTATCGTTGCAGGCAGCAACCGCAATCACACCCGGGTAGGAAGCATATCCATCATTGTCAACCGGTTCGTTGCCATTTCCTGCTGCAAAAAGCACCACGCAGCCTTTTCCGCCCCGTCCTTCGTTCAAGGCATAATCGATGGCAATGCGAGTATGGTCGGGCAGGGGAGAAATGCGTTTGTGCATGGGGTCGCTGGGAACCGACCAGTCTCCGTCATCGGGGCCCCAGGAGCAGCTAATGACATCGGCGCCATGGTCGGCAGCCCATACGAAGGCATTGGCTTCAAATACACTCCCCAGGCCTACATCGAGGCGTATCGGCATCAATTGTGCTTCCGGAGCGGTGCCTGAAGCGCCATCGGGCAGCCCAAGGGCAGTTGCCATTCCGGCACAACTGGTTCCGTGCTTTTCTTCATCATATTGGTGCCGTGGATTATCATTGTTTTCGGATACATTATAAGGAAAAACAATTTTACCTGCAAATTCTGGATGATCCATGTCGAGCCCATCATCGATAACGGCAATGGTTACGCCTTGGCCTCGGGTAATTCTCCAGGCCTCCTGGATGTTCACATGCGCATTAACGGGTTCGTTTCCGATTTGGGTGGGCGCCAAATGCCATTGAAGGGGGTTGATGATTTTGTTTTTCCTTTTTTGAATCAACTCGGGGTGGCAAAGCTGTACGCTCTTTTCTTGCAAGAGTTTTTCGGCAATATCAAACACCTGGAGGCCGGTACCATCGGGTGCTGCAACAAAATAGGCATTCACCGCAAAGTTTAGTTTCCGTTTGAGATGCAATCCGTATGCTTGGAGACAATCCAGACAGGCCTGTTCCCGGATTTTATCTTTAAATTTGACAAAAAAATTCTCTGTATACAATTGGAGTGCGCCACTTTGGGAATCTTGCAAAACCCGTCCGGCAAATCGGACATTCGGTTCCTGCTTGAGTATGGCCCGTGCAGCGTCCCGTTGCAGCATGGCTGCAGCCACATCGGTGCCAGGCTGAGCCACCTGCCGCACACTCACCCGTACGGCAGGGAAGGCGAGCACCTCGGGCGCCGTGTTCAGTACCGATTGGCTTTCGGAGCCCATTTGAACGCTTTCGAGTCCCTGATTGTCGCGCATGCGTACAACCACCAAATTAGGACTTTCAACCAATTGAAAAGCAGCGCCGCGTTTGCCGCCGTAACGTACCGTGTACATAGATAGAGGGTTGGGTTATGCTTAGTGCCACCGGAATGGCAACATGCTTGATTATATTGAGTGTCAAGGTTTTCGGGTTTATACTTAAAAGCAGGATAAAACAGGTAACAGTTAATGGAGTCAAATTATTCTAAACGCCGCTTAATGGGAGTATTCATGGTCGTGTTAAACACTGCATTTTCAATGATTTTAGTCAAAATTCTAGAGAAAATGCAAGCAAATTCATCAGGCAGGTTCTTCTTTTTGAAGATCCTTGCCTGAAATGACTGTTGAAATAAAGGTATATTCGGTATTCAGTAAAAAACGGTAATCCGATTTTACAGTTAGTAAAAACTGCAAATGTTCCTGGTAATAGCGTCCGACCAGGCAGCCAATGCTGTAATTTCCCACGTAAAGGGGTAAATTGTTGGTGGAATGCTGGTTGATTCCAAATACGCCAACATACACTTTATCGCCGTCTCGCTGGTGATCGCGGTTTTTGTCGCGGTAAATTTTCACAGGGCCTGTTTGTACGAGCGCGAGTTGTCGTTCTTTGTGCAAGCCTTGTTTCCAACTTTTATATTGTCCGAATCCGATGCGTGCAGTTCCGGAGGGATTGATCATGCGCACAGAAGGAATTCCGGGCTCGGTGGTTGCTTCCTGATTTAGCAGGATTTCCGGTTTTCCTCCAGGAGCAATCCGAACCACCAGTCGACGGTCGTTCCATTGGTTGGGTTCGTCGGCATTGAGGCTTCCGTTGGCATTTACGCCCTCGAGGTAAATGATGTTGCAGGCATTGGGACTTCGAGCAATCCAGTAGCCTTTTTTGCGCATGTAACGGAGTACCCGCTTGGCAAAACGGGTATCGAGTGTATCATCGGGGGCATTATCCCAGACAATGTTTATAAATGTATTCGGATCAACCACGGCCAAGGTATGAATGGCCGCCAAACTTAAACCGCCTTCCTGATCGTATGCGAGTCCGGAAAGGCGACAAAATTCATAAATGGCATTCCGTGTATTTTGCCCGATGGATCCATCGGCTTTACCGATGGGACCGAAATCGCGGGTTTCGGAACCTCCGATGATCGGATCAAGTATGCCCAGATCGCATAAAATGGTTTGGAGGCTCAGCACGGCAGGTCGAAACTTTGCCGAGGCCAGCTCTGCCGTGTTTACCCCTCTTCCCAGGTCGAGTATGGCTTGAAGCGACATTGTACGTTTGGGTGTTTAGTGTATGCTATGCCTGTATGTTTTGGTACAGACTCGTTGTTTTATTCGGAAAACTGCTTGACAAGCGGAATTCCATGTTAGGCCGGGTGCTGATGGTCTGTTAAAAAGACCAAAGGCCATGTGAAAGCATGCAGCACCAAGTATACTTTACGCCGCCAGATTTTGTGCATAACGATCCACATAAATCCTTATAAATCAGCGAAATCCATCCTGATCTATCCACAAAATCCGGCGAATCCTGGTATATAAAGGGTTAAAAATCAAAATTTTGAATACCGGAAAATACTAAATTTATAGCAGATGCCGGTATGAAGGCGCGTTATCCAAATTCCTCATTGGGCGCTTCCGGTTTGGGGGGCTTGTTCGACGTTTTTTCAAACGTTTGCATATTTCCTTGGGGACTTCCTGCATTTCCATTGCCCATGGGCTGATTCACCACCACTGTAGTTGGGGCCGACATGCCTCCTGCTCCTGCGCCCGATCGAATACTGATCAGTTTCTTCAATATTTCGAACCAAAATGGAGCCCCGAAAGTAACCGATATGCCAGAGAGCAACCAACCCAATAATTTGGTAAGCCAGCCGGTGGTTGTCAAATCAAACTGCGATTGAGTCCAGCCCAAACCAAGCGGTGATTCAACTGTTTTGCTATAGGTTTCTGCCATTTCTTTCAGCTTAGGGGCAACCACTTCCAGCGGCAAATTGGAATTAAGCGATGGCACCGAATCGTTGTTTTCTACAAAATTGGAAGCCAGCGTAACAAAATCATCGCGCAGTGTGGCACTTTGTGACAAACTGGTATAAATCTGAATGGTATCGGTATTGAAAATGACTGCCATAGTAAATCCTACACCAAACAACCACCATTTGGTCGACCGTTTGTACCAGTCTGACGCCCGATCCATAACTTCATCAAACCAGGTTTCCGTTCGTGCTTTGAACTGTTCAATGCTGCCATCGGTTTGGCGCAAGAGGTACAACATCAGATCCTTAAAATCACCGTCTGGCATGCTGTTGATCTTTTCTTCCAAAGTAGTCGATCCGCCTGGCTGCATCAAATCTGCCAGAATGGAACTAAAGGTTGATTTATTGATCCAGGAGGGCAAAGAGTAAGGGGTGAGTGGCGTTTTTCGGCCGGTTGCATAAGCCAGCTGACGGAAAAAAGGATGAGCCAAAAAATCATTGGTCATTTCACCCAGCATGTTGCGGAGGGTACGCAACAAATGCAAGCCGCGTAAGGAAAGCAGGGCGGCAACAATTTCCATCACAGTGGATGCAAATAAACTAAAAAGCATCAAAACGAAAACGATGCCGATGATTACGGAAAAAACGGTTAACAGTGTTTGCATCTTTCTAAATCAAAAAACAGGATTGTGGAATGAATACGTAAAGATGGAAGGAATAAATATATCTTTTGCATTAAGTATTCGTATAAAATTATTTTAAAGCCGACATTCAGCTACTTTTGCAATCTTGGCGGTGCTTTGGCGCATTTTGGGTAAAAATATCAGACAAAAATTGACGATTTCGATGCAATCAGGTGCAGGAAAGGATGGTCTTTAAAGAATTGGTTCGCTATTTGCATGGCCGAGTTTTCAAACACCCGCTGCACCCAATTGCATGGTATCTGCTTGGCACTGCCGCCAAAAGATAAGTACTTTTGCGCTTGCTTTGCTCCCGCATCAAAACACACAAAACTGGCATCATGGAAAAAAAACGTGTCCTGATTACCGGCGCTGCCGGCTTCCTCGGATCGCATTTGAGCGACCGGTTCCTTGCAGAAGGCTATCATGTAATCGGAATGGACAATTTGCTTACCGGCGATTTGACCAACATTGAGCATTTATTCAAAGAAAAAGATTTTGAGTATTATCATCACGATGTGACCAAATTTGTGCACGTGCCTGGTAAACTCGACTACATTCTGCATTTTGCAAGCCCTGCCAGCCCAATCGATTACCTCGAAATGCCCATTCAAACCTTGAAAGTAGGATCTTTGGGTACGCACAATCTTCTGGGACTTGCCAAGGAAAAGCGCGCCCGTATTTTGGTTGCATCTACCTCAGAGGTTTACGGCGACCCGCTCGTGCATCCCCAAACCGAATCTTACTGGGGTAATGTAAATCCGGTCGGGCCGCGCGGCGTATATGATGAAGCCAAACGCTTTTTGGAAGCCATCACCATGGCTTATCATACTTTCCATCAGGTTGAAACGCGCATCATCCGCATCTTCAATACTTACGGCCCGCGCATGCGCGTAAACGACGGCCGCGTACTGCCCGCTTTTTTTAGCCAGGCCATTCGGGGTGAAGGTCTCACGGTTTTTGGAGACGGATCCCAAACCCGTTCTTTCTGTTATGTCGATGATCTCGTAGAAGGCATTTACCGCCTGCTGCTGAGTGATTACAGCCAGCCCATGAACATCGGAAATCCCTCCGAAATTACGGTGATGCAATTCGCACAGGAAGTATTGGCCCTCGTAAACAACCCAAAGGCCTACATTGATTACCGCCCGCTGCCGGTAGACGACCCGAAACAACGTCAGCCTGACATTACCAAAGCGCGCCAGATTCTTGGCTGGGAACCCAAGTACGACCGCGAAGCTGGATTGAAATTGACGTACGAATATTTCAAAAAAGCAGTAAAAGTAGACTAAAAATCTGTTTTCCGTTCTTAAACAGGTGATTATATATAAAAATAACGCTTCATGCCTCATTTGCTTATTACCGGCGGCGCCGGCTTTATCGGCTCTCATGTAGTGCGGTTGTTTGTACAGCGCTACCCGAATTATACAATCATCAACCTCGATGCCCTTACGTATGCGGGCAATCTCGAAAACCTGCGCGACATTGAAAACGCGCCGAATTATGTTTTCGAGAAAGGCGATATCACCGATGCTGCATTTCTTGATTCGCTTTTTGCCAAATACCCGTTCGAAGGCGTCATCCACCTTGCGGCTGAAAGCCATGTAGATCGCTCCATCACCAATCCACTCGCTTTTGTTGAGACCAATGTAATGGGTACGGTAAATTTGTTGCATGCGGCGCGCAAATCATGGGGCAACCAGCTGGAAGGCAAGCGTTTTTACCATGTTTCTACCGATGAAGTATACGGATCTTTGGGCGAAGAAGGCTTTTTTACCGAAGAAACACCTTACGACCCGCGTTCTCCGTATTCCGCTTCCAAAGCGAGCAGCGATCACTTTGTACGAGCCTGGTTTCATACCTATCATTTGCCGGTAGTCCTTTCCAATTGCAGCAACAATTACGGGCCCTATCATTTTCCCGAAAAACTGATTCCGCTGATGATCAGCAACATCAAGGAAGGAAAGTCGTTGCCTGTATATGGCGATGGAAAATACACCCGCGACTGGCTGTGGGTGAAAGACCACGCCGAGGCGATCGACACCATTTTCCACAAAGGACGGATCGGAGAAACCTACAACATCGGTGGCAACAACGAATGGAAAAACATAGATCTGGTAGAGAAAATCTGCGACATCATGGATGAATTGCTGGGAAAACCACAAGGCACATCGCGTACGCTCATTACTTTTGTAAAAGACCGACCCGGGCACGACCGCCGCTACGCCATAGATGCCTCCAAATTGCGCGATGAACTCGGCTGGGAACCAACGGTAAAATCGGAGGAGGGGTTTCGCGCGACCGCGCAATGGTACCTTGACAACGAATCCTGGCTCGAACAGGTGCGGTCTGGCGCCTACCAGCAATATTATGCAGCACAATACGGCCAGTAAGGGGCCTATTATTCGTAAACTTTCTTGCCTTTTTGCAGCCAAATGCCCCATTTGGGGTCAAAAGCATGTACTTCTTCGGTACGGCCAGCGGCGTTGACCACGGGCTGGCCCTGGTTAACCCATTCGAAAATGCCGCCATACAGGTTTGACACATCGGTATAACCCTGCGCACGCAGGCGCTCGGCAATCTTTTCGCTCCGGTATCCGACCGAGCAGTACACTATAATTGGCTGATTTTTGGGTACGCCTGCCAATGCGTTCAGATCAAAATGATCATATCCGCAAAAAATGGCATTGGGCAGGTGGCTGACTTCATATTCCCTGGGTTCGCGCGCGTCGGCGAACACGACTTGCGTGTTTTTTTTCGAGGCCTTTTGCACTGTTATTTCGGGGACCGAATGTTGAAGCAAACCCAGGAGCATGGCGCGATAGGCGGCACTTTTAACTTGCCCAAAACAAGCTATAGCCAAAAACAGCAAACCTGCGAGGCAAAACAGCCATTTTTTCATAGAAAATCAACCAGAAAGAAGAGAGAGCAGGCAAATTTAAAAAACTTGCACCCGGCGCAGCGTTTATTTTGCTGCGCCGGGCGAGTAACCGAAGGAAAGCGCGAGGGCCCGGATAAAAAGCGGTGGATTATAAGAAACTGTTTTTAAAAAAAATCCTACTGCCAGAAGGGAAAGCAGTAGGATAATAAAACATACTATGAGAAAACTTGATCCGAAGGTAACGCCTCGCAGGCGCTCCTTGCAAGATACATTTATGGAACGGCAGAAAACAGCGGAAAACGGTGCTGCTTCTTAGGGATGGAATAAAGCCGAAATGGATTTATGCTCAACCGTATTGCGGATGGCCCGTGCAAAAAGGTTGGCAGTTGAAAGCACCTTGATTTTCTCGGAATCGCGTTTGAGTGGAATCGTATCACAAACGATCAATTCGGTCAGTTGAGAGTTTTCCACGTTTTCGTATGCTTTTCCCGACAGAACCGGATGGGTACAAATGGCGCGTACCGAGCGTGCGCCTTTTTCGATCAGGGCATCGGCGGCTTTGCAGAGGGTGCCTGCGGTATCCACCAGGTCGTCGACCAAAACCACATCGCAGCCTTTTACATCACCAATCACCGTCATTTCAGCCACTTCATTGGCCTTGGTGCGGTATTTGTCGCAAATAACCAGGTCGCGTTTGAAATGTTTGGCATAAGTACGGGCTCTCTTTACGCCGCCAACATCGGGGCTGGCGAAAATGGTATTCGACATGTCCTGCTCGGTGAGATAAGGGATGTAAATGGCTTCCGAACGCAGGTGATCCATCGGGATATCGAAAAAGCCCTGCACCTGGTCGGCATGGAGGTCCATGGTCATGATTCGGTTTACACCAGAAACCGTGAGCAGGTTGGCCATCAATTTGGCGCTGATGGGTACCCGGGGTTTGTCTTTCCGATCCTGGCGGGCGTATCCGAAATAGGGGATAACAGCCGTAATGTAGCCTGCGGATGCGCGTTTGGCCGTATCAATCCAGAGGAGAAGTTCCACCAGATTGTCGTGCGGTTGACAGGTACTTTGAATGAAAAAAGTAAAGGAGCCCCTGATGCTTTCATTGATGATGGTTTGCATTTCGCCGTCGCTGAAACGGGCAAGGGATTTGTCTCCCAGTGGGGCATCGTAATAATGGGCAATCTGAGCGGCCAACGCTTCGGAGGCCGTACAGGAAAATAACTTGACTTCGGGCATGATTCGGCGCCTTTGGGCGGCAGTTAATAAGATAAAATTCGATCTGAAATCCTCGCTTGTGGCGCAAAGGTAGCAGAACCAGCCGTCAATTAAAGCAAATGACCAGCGAAAAGTATAACGCCCCGTTTTCTTTTTTACAAAACACGCTTTTTGCAATTCTGCAACAAATTGCAAGCTTCGCGCAGAAGAACATCTTCAACCTAATTACCTTTGGCGTTCTCCCCAAATCCTGTTCAAATATTTTTACCGAATATCATTGTCAAATTCAAACTTTTGTCTGTCAAATGAACCGACAATTTCTCCTTGTATGCTGCCTTGCCTGTTTGAGCATCGCTGCCATGGCGCAACCTGCACGCACCCCACGCGATCGTGCGCTCGAGTTTTTACGCGAAGTTCCTGCACGGTTTCAACTTTCTGCTGCTGATGTAGCCGATGTGCGGGTAACCAACGAATATGTCTCTTCCCACAACGGGATCACTCATGTTTGGCTTCAGCAACAATACCACGGCATTCCGGTATTTAATGCGCTTTTCGGACTCCATGTAAAACCCAATGGTGAAGTATTGCACCTGGGCCATCGGTTTGTGGCAGATCTCGACCGGAGAATCAATACCCAATTGCCTGCCCTGAGCGCTGCGCGCGCGCTGGAATTGGCCATGCGGCAGTTGGGACTTGAGGCCGAAATGCCTGCACTCCGGCAGAAAATAAACGATCAAAACTTCATCTTTGAAGGCGGAAAGGTTTCCAAATCCCCAATTACAGTGTCTGTCTGCTTCCAACCGCTCAACAAGGGCGAGGTAAAATTGGCCTGGACCATGGTAATTGCTCCTTTGGAGGGTTCTGATGTGTGGAACTTGCGGGTGGATGCACTCACCGGTTCGGTGCTGGATAAAATCAATCAAACCGTATATTGCAAAGCGCCCGACGCAATTATTGCAGGCAGCGATTGTGAAGATGGAACCGTTTCGCTTGAAACTCCGCGCACGCAAGGGCAATTGGGTGCAACAGAAACCTACAACGTCTTTGCGTTCCCGGCCGAAAGCCCCGCTCACGGCAACCGCGTATTGCTCAGCAACCCGGCCGACCTCAACGCCTCTCCGTTTGGGTGGCTTGATGACAACGGAGTAGATGGACCGGAATATACCTATACACGCGGCAACAACGTGTGGTCTTTTGATGACAGCGCCAGCGACAATACACCCACTATTGCAGAATCGGCCGACGGCGGACCAAGCTATACTTTTAATTTTCCGTACGACCCCGATGCCGAACCTGCTGCCAACAAACTTGCTGCCATCAGCAATTTGTTTTATGTAAACAATTTTATACACGATTTTTCCTATAAATTCGGCTTCGATGAAGTTTCCGGAAACTTCCAGGCCAATAATTATGGCAAAAGCGGAAAAGGCGGTGATTATGTCCTGGCTCAAGCGCTGGATGGCAGCGGCACCGACAATGCCAATTTTTCTACCCCCGCAGATGGAGGCAACGGCTCCATGCAAATGTACACCTGGTCGCGCCAAGGCGGTAAAATTGTTACCGTAAATGCTCCGGGCGCCATTCTGGGTGCTTACAGCGCATCAAATGCAAGTTGGAGCCCCGGTACTGCCGTTACCAGCACCCCCGTTACAGGCGATGTAGTCATTGTAAACGATGGAACCCCAGAAGGCTCTTTGGGATGCGGTTCCTATACCGGTTTAAATGGCAAAATTGCCCTGATTGACCGCGGTGTTTGTGAATTCGGTTTAAAAGCACTCAATGCACAAAACGCCGGCGCCAAAGGATGTATAATTTGCAATTTCGAAGACGGGACCATCAGCATGGCATCTGGCCAGGTAGGCAGTTCCGTAAATATTCCAGTGGTGATGATGGGAAAAGGCGATTGTGACAAACTCCGCCAATACGCAGGCGCAAGCCTCAATGTGTCCCTGGTGCAACCTGCTGTCACGGGCCCGGCATACCTCGATGGAGACTTCGACAATGGCATCATCGCACATGAATACGGCCATGGAATTAGCAATCGCCTTACGGGCGGACCCGACAACGCCGGTTGCCTGGGTAACAACGAACAAATGGGTGAAGGCTGGAGCGATTTTATGTCGCTCGTTACAACCGTTAAAACAGGTGATGTAGGCGCTAAAAAACGGGGTGTAGGTACCTTTGTATTCCGCCAAGACAACGACGGACAAGGGATTCGCCGCTACCCCTATTCCACCGACATGAGCATCAACCCCATCACATTCTCAACCGTTGCAGAAAATACCGAAGTGCATGCACTGGGCGAAGTTTGGACGGCCATGCTTTGGGATTTGTACTGGGCAATGGTGGAAAAATATGGTTTCGATCCAAGCTATACCGATAAAAATAGCGGAAACTACCGCGCAGTGCAATTGGTATTCGATGGCATGAAACTCCAACCTTGCAGCCCCGGCTTTCAAGACGGCCGCGATGCTATCATCTTAGCTGATAAAATTAATTACAACAGCGTAGATACCTGCCTGATTTCTTCCGTATTTGCACGACGCGGATTGGGATATTTCGCCACCCAGGGTAGCAGCAACAATGCCGCAGATGGCATTGAAAACTTCGACCCCATTCCAACCTGTGTGCGCGAATTGAAAATTGCCAAATCAACTTCAACGCCTACCGTAGATCCCAACGGTACCGTGGAAGTGCGCATTACCGTAACCAACCACAAGGCAGAAACCGTAACTGGTGTAATTGTAAGCGATGAATTGCCCGCAGGTCTCAATTTTGTGAGCGCAAGCAACGGCGGAACTGCCAGCAATGGTTTTGTTTTGTGGGATTTAGGCGCATTGCCTACCGGAACTGTTGTAAATCTATCCTATACAGCAAAAGTGGCCGATGGTGTAAAATCACTCTGTTACTACCGTGATCCGATGGATGATACCAACAATTGGTTCTCCGTTTCCATCGAAACCAACGGCTCTGATGAATATTTTGACATTCAAAATGCAGAGAAAAAAGTAGGAACCGGCGCATTTAAAGGCGCAGCAAGCACCACCGCATTCACCGATTTTACCCTCGAAAACGGCAACTTTATCACCGTTTTTGGCGCCAAACCGGTTTTCCGCTTTTGGCATAAGTTCAATACCGAAACAGGCGCCGATGCCGGCTTTATCGAAATTCAACGGGTAGACGACCCGAACGGGCGATGGGTTCGCCTCCCCGCCAATAAAATGTTGCGCAATCCTTACTCCGGCAAAGTTCAATATGGAACCTTTGCCATTCCATACCTGTATGGTTTTTCAGGAAACTCCGATTGGATACAATCCTATGCCGATTTGAGCGATTACATCGGCAAAGACATTTACATCCGATTCCGTATGGGTACCGATAACAACAACGGACCCACCGGAGGCGCCTGGTATATTGATGAAGTAAGCCTGATCGATATGGTGAACTTCGAGCCTGTAGCCACTGTAGTTTCAGCACAAGGCGATAAAGCAAGTGCAGAACTCAAACAGGGAGGCATCATCATCAATACCGATTGTGGCGTGGTAGCGGCAAATGAACCCAATCTTGCCAAACTCGAAATGACCTTGCAACCCAATCCCGCACAGGACGTTCTCAGTGTGAGTCTCAACCAGGCGCTGCAAGGACAAGTCCAAATCAGCCTGGTCAATCCGGAAGGCCGCGTGATTATCCAGCGAAAACTTGACAACTTTTACGAAGGACAAATTGTTTCTTTCGATGTGCAACAAGTGCCGCAGGGCATGTATCTGGTTCGCCTGCAAAGCCAGGCAGGAACCACGGTGTCTAAAGTGGTGATTCACTAAACTTTAGATGCATTCATCAAAAAGTCCGCAAACACTGAAAAGGTTTGCGGGCTTTTTTTTTACCAATCGCCAAATCAAGGTACTATCTTCGCAAGGCCAGGTAAAGACAATGATCGCACCACGTATACATGAAAAATTGGCAGTAGAACAGGAGGGAGCGCCATTTTGACGATCAAATTTTATTAAACCTGCCATTTTTGCATTAAATGAAACAATTGTAGAACTTGGAAACAGATTTGCAGAATGCCTATTTGCTGCACACCGCCTGATAAACAGCATTCTTTGTCATGCTTTGCCCTGATTGACAATGATTTGGGCATTATTCCAGGCATAAAGGCGCGCAGCGTGAATGATAAAATCCCCAAACATTTAAACATAGTATGACTTACGATAATTTCACCATCAAGGCACAGGAAGCCATCCTAAAAGCCCAGCAAATTGCTGCCGGATACGAACAACAAAGCGTAGATACGGCTCATTTGTTAAAGGGGCTTCTGGAAACAGAAGACTCAGTGGTTGACTTCCTTTTGAAAAAGACGGGCGCCAATTTGCAGCGTTTGAACACCGATCTCGACAAATTGGTGTGGGAAACCCCTCGCGTACAAGGTGGGGCCGACAAACAGTTTTTAACCAATGATGCCAACAAAGCCATTTCGGCCGCCAAAAGCCTGTTGAAAGATTTTGGAGATTCTTATATCTCCATCGAACTGATGCTGGTCGGACTGGCAAAAGGAAATGACAAAACAGCCCGCTTGCTCCGCGAAAATGGCGCTACACTCGAATCGCTTAGTGCCGCTATTAAAGAATTGCGCAAAGGCAGGCAAGTGACCGATCAAACCACCGAACATGTGTACAACGCACTCCAAAAATACGCCATTAATCTAACAGAAATGGCCGAAAACGGCAAACTCGACCCCGTTGTAGGCCGCGATGAGGAAATCCGGCGCGTGTTGCACATCCTCAGCCGACGCAAAAAGAACAATCCGGTAATCATTGGCGACCCCGGTGTGGGTAAAACGGCCATCGTGGAAGGCATTGCCTGGCGCATCGTTCGCCAGGATGTGCCCGAAAACCTGCAAAGCAAAAAGATATTCTCGCTTGATATGGCCTCCCTCATCGCAGGCGCCAAATACAAAGGCGAATTCGAAGAACGACTCAAAGCCGTCATCAAAGAAGTCGTAGATTCCAACGAACAGGTGATCCTGTTTATCGATGAAATTCACACACTCGTGGGCGCTGGCGGCGGACAAGGCGCCATGGATGCAGCAAACATCCTGAAACCCGCCCTCGCACGCGGCGAACTGCGCACCATCGGCGCAACTACCCTCGATGAATACCAGAAATACTTCGAGTCGGATAAAGCACTGGAACGCCGATTCCAATCGGTTTACGTAGACGAACCCAGCATCGAAGACACCATTTCGATCCTGCGTGGTATCCGCGAGAAATACGAAAACTACCACAAGGTGCAAATCCTCGATGAGGCCGTAATCGCAGCCGCAGAACTGTCGCACCGATACATCAGCGAACGCAAATTGCCCGATAAGGCCATCGACCTGATCGATGAAGCAGCCGCCAAATTGCGCCTGGAACTCGATTCTGTGCCCGAGGAAATTGATGAAATGGACCGCAAATTGCGCCAACTCGAAATTGAACGCGAGGCCATCAAACGCGAAAATGACGCCAAAAAACTGGAAAGCCTGAATAAACAAATTCAGGAATTGCGCGAAAAACTTGACAGCCTCCGCGCTGAGTGGCACAAGGAAAAAGAAATTGTGGAGGCCATCCAAAATTGCAAACAAAAAATAGAAGACCTTCATATACAGTACCAACGCGCCGAACGCGAGGGCAACCTGGAAGTAGCCTCCAAACTGAAATACCAGGATATTCCGGCCCAGGATGCCATGCTAAAAGCCGCTGAAGAAAAACTCGCAAACCTGGCGCCCGAAAACCGAATGACCACTCAAACGGTTACCGGAAACGATATTGCCGATGTGGTGGCGCGTTGGACCGGAATCCCGGTCGCTAAAATGATGCGCAGCGAACGGGAACGCCTGCTCAACCTCGAAAATGAAATCCACCAGCGTGTGGTGGGCCAGGATGAAGCCGTTGCTGCCGTCAGCGATGCCATCCGACGCAACCGTGCAGGTCTCAGCGACCCCGACAAACCCATTGGCTCGTTTATCTTTTGCGGACCCACCGGCGTGGGTAAAACCGAACTCGCCAAGGCCCTGGCTTGGGTCCTTTTTGACGATGAAAAGGCCGTTACCCGCATTGATATGTCGGAATATATGGAAAAACACGCCGTAAGCCGACTCGTAGGAGCCCCCCCCGGATATGTCGGGTATGATGAAGGCGGCCAACTCACCGAAGCCGTGCGCCGCCGCCCCTACTCCATCGTACTGCTCGACGAAATCGAAAAAGCACACCCCGATGTATTCAATGTGTTGCTGCAAGTGCTCGACGACGGACGCCTGACCGACAACAAAGGCCGCACTGCGAGCTTCAAAAACACCATCATCATCATGACCAGCAATTTGGCCAGCGACCGAATTATGGAAGTTTTTGAAGATTATGACAGCGTACCAGATAAACGCAAACACGAATTGCTCGAAACCGCCCAATCGGAAGTGATGGACGCACTCAAAATGAACCTGCGCCCCGAATTCCTGAACCGGATCGATGAGGTAATTGTGTTCCACCCGTTGATGAAATCGCAAATGCGCACCATCCTGACTATTCTAACCAAAGACATCGTTGAATTGCTCAACAAGCAGGAATTGAAGGTAGAAATAAGCGATGACGCCGCTGAATACCTCACAGAGAACGGTTTCGACCAGCATTTTGGTGCACGGCCGCTGAAACGTACGCTCCAGCGCACCCTCATCAACGAACTGGCCAAATACATTTTGGCCGGTAGTTACGACAAAGGCGACACCATTTTGGTGAATGCCGACGGCGGCGGCCTGTTTTTTGGACGGAAAGCGATGGTCAATGAAAAAGAGGTGGTAACGAAGCGGTTGGCGGAATTGTAGAACGTAATTAGAAGATATAGTTGCCCGGATCTGTTCCTTTTTGGAGTGGATTCGGGCTTTTTTGTTTTAAGCGTATTGGCAGGGAAACCATAAAAAAGAGAAGACGAAATTATAAAATTAGTGGAAACAAGCAGTAATCAAGTCAAGATGCCAGGGCCGGTAAAATGGTAAACCGAGCATAAGTTATTTTTGGATTGCTTGGCTTGCGCATTGACAATTTTTATTTACGTAAGCCATCCAGGGTAACCCCTGCAATCGGCAAAAAACCAACCAAACACACAAAATAATATGCAAACATTGTCCCAATAACAACCAGAATCAAACCCAATCCAACCATATATTTTCTTTTTATAAAATATCTTATGGCTTTGACCAACAGATAAAGCGCATGAACAC
>JAGWYI010000617.1 GCA_018969455.1 Bacteroidota bacterium
ATGTGGTAGATGAGCACATTCTGCACATGCGCAAATTGCTCAAAACATCGCTCGAGGATCTGGATTTAAGCGTGCGTGCCTATAACTGCCTTAAAGCAGCCAAAATTAATACACTGGCTGAACTGGTGCGTTATGACACCCACGAATTGCTGAAATTCCGCAATTTCGGTAAAAAATCACTCGTTGAAATTGAGGAACTGCTGCAAGATAAAGGTCTGACATTTGGAATGGACCTTGCCAAATACAAATTGGAAGAAGACTAGTTCCTTTTCCTACAATTTATTGAATCCTTCATTTTTTCACAAAGTGTGGTAACTGTTTGAGCGTAATACACTGCTCCAGTGCCACCACCTAAAACAGGTTTAAGCCGTTATGAGACACGGAGATAAAATTAATAACCTCGGTCGTACTGCATCGCACCGCCGTGCTTTGCTTGCCAACATGTGTATTTCGCTGATTGAACACAAGCGAATTACAACTACCCTGGCTAAAGCCAAAGCACTGCGCCGTTACATGGAACCATTGGTTACCAAGGCCAAAGAAAATACCACACACTCTCGTCGTGTTGTGTTTAGTTACCTGCAAAACAAAGAGGCGATTACTGAATTGTTTGGCCCTATCGCAACCAAAATTGGCGATCGGCCTGGTGGCTACTTGCGCGTAATCAAACTGGGTTTCCGCCGTGGTGACGGTGCAGAAACTGCCCTCATTGAATTTGTAGACTTTAACGAAGTGTACAACCCGAATGCAGGCAAAACAAAAACCGCCAAGCGTACGCGCCGTGGTAGCAAAAAAGCCGCCGGTTCAGTTGAAACAGCGGTAGCAGAAGAATCTATTGTAGCGTTGGCAGAAGAAACTCCTGCAGAAGTTACAGAAACAATTTCAGAGAATACTGAAGTTGTGGATGAAGTAACAGAAAATGTTTCTGAAGAAACCCCTTCAGAACCTGAAAAAGACGAAACTGCAGCCTAGTAGTTTTTATCTAGCCAATATCTTGAAACAGGTGATGCTCCCAATTAGGATGCATCACCTGTTTTTTTATTTCTTCTACACCACCTGAAAATTGACATGATATCCTTGTTTGCTGCTGTGAGGCGGTCGTTTTGCACTCATATACTTACCCCTATATAAATCAAAGGAATACGACCGGGGATTTGTCTGGAAAATTATTGACCGCTGGCCTTCGATACATCGAAAAAGAAAGGATAGCCTCTGAAAATGGGTCCGAACACATGGTGCTGTGTAAGCATAAACTGGCTTCCATTGTTGACATCGGTGAAATACCGAACTACAAAGATTTGTCCGGTAGTTGGATCCCGTTCAACTTCAAGTGGCCAGAATTTGGCTTTGGTTTCAGTACCTTTTTGATTTTGCACTGTTACAATTGCAAACGGCACCAAGTTTTCAACAGAATCTCGAACCGGGTTGGTGGTTTCGAATCCCTCTGCAGTTAAGCGTTCAAATTGGAGAAGAAACGCTTCCGGCACTCCTTTTCGGAGGGGCGCCTTTATGGGAGTTGTGGTGCTGTAAAATGGGGTAACCGTATACCCGCCATCTTCATTTTTCAAAACGCGGAATGACTGACTTTTCTGTTGTGGATATTCCACGGATACACTGTTGATTTCTTCGGGTTTTTCTGAGAAAACACTGCGATCCATCCAATTGTCGTCGCCCAAAAGGTAGCGTACCCGAATTTGTCCGATAAAAGAAGGGACTTGAACCACATATGGGTTTTCCGATTTGTCCATAATCATATAGGTGCCACGTTCGTCGGTTGTCACATCACCCACGTAGTAGCATTTGAACAACTCATTTGATTTGTTGTACAATTCCACTTTAATGCCCTCCCCTGCAAGCGCCTTGATGAGGTGCGGTTTGGCGGTTTCTGTTGGGGCGAATTCGACGCGTACCTGTGCGATGGTCTCGAGCAAGGTTTGAATAGCAGTTGGCCGGGCTTTGGCCTTGCCATTGTACAACCAGTACCCGTCTTTACGCTCCAGGGTAGCGGTTTGGCCCGTACGGTCGGCGATGAAAATTTTGGAAATAATGCTGGGGTCGGTAACGCCAAAATCCATATCCCAGGATGTTTTGACGCTGGTTTTTTGTTTGTTTTGCACAATTGCATACCAAGCGCCTGCGCCAAGTAAGACAAACAGGGCAGCTAAAAGCAGGGTCCTTTTCATAGAAGTTAAAAAATTACATGATACCAAGCGAATGAATTCGGACAGCAAGGGCGCTGTGGTTTGGCACCGGGACAGCAAAATGTATCTTTGGGGATTGGATTAAACAGGAATTCGTACCTCTTGTTGCCTTTCTTTTGCCTTAACTGGAATATTGTCAACGACACCTAACAGGGCAAAGAGAAGTTTCCAAACAATGAGGAAGTAAAGATACAACAAAAATTGGAAACCTTTAAGCGCCTTTAATCATCGAAAAGACGGAGGATATTCCCAGATAAAAAATACGGGTAAGGATATTCCAGTTGTGCGGAGAAAGAACATCATCCTGCAATCGGGGGTCAATTGTATATTTTACGCCGCCAGATTTTGTGCATAACGATTTTT
>JAGWYI010000618.1 GCA_018969455.1 Bacteroidota bacterium
ATCTTGGTAATAATTGCCCTACCCGAATATGGGTTTACGATCACTGTCAGGGCTTGATTGCGTCAGAAAATCAAACTGGAGCGATCTTCTATTCTGAAAGCGGGTGCGCCAATGGCGCCATGGCCACACTGTATTTGGGCGGAGGTAAAACCTATTATATTCGAATGAAATATACTTTTGGTGTGTGCGATAGTACGCCCATTCGTTTTTCCATTCAATATGCAGGGCCGGTTGTGGGTTGCACCGACCCAAGTGCATGCAATTACAATCCTTTGGCCACCATCAGTGATACCTGTATTTATTACGGCAACCCCGACTGCAAAAACAATCCCGATCTGGTGGTATTGGAAGATGAAATCAGAAACACATTTCATCTGGATTTTATTGCCAATGCCGATGCCTGCATGGTTTCGGAAGGATGTTTGCGGGGAACCGGAAATCGGTACATCGTTCGCTTTTCGACCCATATTGAAAACAATGGCCAACAGGATTATTTCATCGGTGAAACCCCTGCCTCGCAGGATTCCTTGTCAGCGCAGTTTGTATGGGATCCATGCCACAATCACTGGCATTACAGGGGGTATGCTGAATACCTCTTGTTCGACAACAGTGGCAATATTGTGCCTATTGGAACCAAAAATGGGTTTTGTGTACTCGATCTGGAATGTAATCATGGCGGTACCGGGCAGTTTAACTGCCAAAATATGGGCATTACCGCAGGTTGCGGCGATATTTATGATGCCAGCCTGCCTTGCCAATGGATTGATATTACCGAATTGCAGGCGGGTGTGTATACCCTCGTGGTGCGGGTAAACTGGGATAGAAGTCCGGATAAACTGGGCCGTACAGAATCTTCCTATGAAAACAACTGGGGACAGGCTTGTTTTCAACTGAGTTATGAAAACAATCTTCCCAAAGTAGATTTGATTGATACCGGTTGCCCGCCCGTAGTTGATTGCAAGGGTGTTCCATTGGGTAATACGCGTTTGGATTGCGAGGGTGTGTGCGGCGGCACTGCATTACGTGGCGACCTCAACAAAGACACGGTCCGAAATACAAGCGACCTGGATGCCTATCTCAACGCGGTGCTGGATAAAGATGTCACTGCCAGCAATTGCAATGATTTGTATGCAGACGGGAATTTGGACGTGTATGATGCAGCCTTGCTTCAGGAGTGCACCCGTTATGAAAATGACCCTTTCCATTGGGGCTTGCGCTTCCCCTGCTCGTTTCCAACGGGTATTCAGAACGAGAAGGAGATTGTATACATCTTGCCAGGGGCGCTCAATGAGGCCGCAAAAACGTTTGATGTAACGATGGTCAATCCTTACAGCAAGGTTTTGGGTTATGAATTTTCTGTGACGGGCCTTCAAATCGATTCCATCGAAAACCTTGATCCGGTATTTGATGGCGAGATTCGATTCAACCAAGCCGGAAAAATTCTGGCATTGTCGGCCACCGAAAAAGTGATAAAGAAAAACATTTTACCCGGAAATCTCTTGCGCATTCATTACGCTGGCACACCTGGACATAAAGTGTGCGTTGATAGCGTGTATGCTGTGGTTAATGACAAATATCAAAGAGGCTTGGGCTATATTTCTACTCAAAATTGTGTTACCTCTTCAACGGTTTCTACCCAAAACCTGCCAGACCAGGTGTTTGGTTTGTTCATTCAACCCAACCCTTTCCTTGAATCGACCCAGGTTTTTTTCCCAAACCCCGATGCACAGGCCTACACGGTGACGATGAGCGATGTAACCGGGCGTGTATTGCGTTATTTACCGAATATTCGAACAGAATCGGTTACATTGGTACGCAACAATTTGCCCGCTGGAACCTATTTTATTACCGTCAGCGGCCCCTTGGGAACCCAGGTTGGAAGGGTGATCATTCCCTGATTCCTAACTGGCCGATTTCCTTTATCCAGTATCCTAAGCGGAAACTATACCAGGATTCGCCGGATTTTATGGATAAATCAGGATGGATTTTGCTGATTTATAATGATTTATAAAGATCGTTGTGCGCAAAATCTGGCGGTGTAAAGTATAAGTTCATGATACAAACAAAAGACTCCGGGACTTTTATTAAAAAGCCCGGAGTCTTTTGTTTTTTGGCCTGTGCGCTTTTGGCATGTCCTACGGCCTAATTTATTGAAAATAGGAGCAGGGTATTCCAATGAAGGCAGCCTTTCAGGCGCCTTTCTGGATGAATTCCGGAATTCATGCGGTGCAACCAGCGTCAATTGCCATCCAACAGATTGCCGAGTCCGCCCAGGATGCTGCCCTCATCTTTCCCTTTGTAGGTGCCATACTGGATGATTTTAGCAGCCAATCGGCTTACAGGCAACGACTGAAGCCATACCTTGCCGGGACCGCGTAAAACGGCATAAAACAAGCCTTCACCACCGAACACCATGTTGCGAATGCCCCGGATAAACTCAATATCATAGTTAACCCGGCTGGTAAAAGCCACAATGCAGCCTGTATCTACACGCAGGACTTCACCTACGCCGAGTTCCCGTTCCAGGATATACCCCCCGGCGTGAAC
>JAGWYI010000619.1 GCA_018969455.1 Bacteroidota bacterium
GTGTGGTAACCCAAATTAACGGAGGTCTTTTTATTTGTCGAAGTTTCCTAATAGGTCACAACTTGAGTTAATTAATTGTTATGCTTGATTCACCTTTAATCCGGGTAAAAAGATCCGCCTAAATTGCGGAGCAAATATCCATCCCTCACCTGTACATCCCTCCGATTTTATGGAACCAGTAGAATCCAGTTTCTCCACACCCAATTATTGCCACATGGTGCCGGTACCCGAACGCAGCTTCGGCCCGGAAGTAGGCAGCCGCCGCGCCGGCATGATTGCCGTTTCAGCCAAAAAATGGGTCAACGGCACCAAACTCAAATACTATTTTTTCAACGGCAGCAGCGATGGTTCGCCTGCAGGCTGGAAAGGCAGCGCCCCAGAAATGGAAGTTGTTCGAAAACAGTTCGACAAATGGATGAGCCTTGGAATCGGTATCGTTTTTGAAGAAACCCAGGATAAAAACGATGCCCAAATTCGAATAGGCTTTCAGGATGGAGACGGATCCTGGTCGTACATCGGCCGCGACATCATTGATTACGCCTCCTCGCCCGACGAACGGACCATGAACTTTGGCTGGAACATTGCCAATGAACCCGATACGCCACTCCATGAAATAGGCCACACCCTGGGTGCCGCACACGAACACCAAAACCCCTTTGCGGGCATCGTTTGGGATGAGCAAGCCGTATATAATTCCCTGGCAAAACCACCCAACAACTGGTCTAAAGATACGACATTTACCAACATCATTCAGAAATACGCACCGAATGATGTGGAAGGAACCGAACATGACCCCAACTCCATCATGCACTACCCTTTCGGACCAGGCCTGATTCTGTCGCCTGCGCAATTCCGAAACGGCATTTACCCGAAAGGCGGCCTGTCACAAAAAGACATTGATTTTGTAAAAAAATACTACCCGCCCATCCAGGCCAGCGATTATGTTGAAATCAAAGCTGCGCAATCCCAAACCCTGGACTTAAAGCCCGGAGGACAAAAAAATCTGATTTTTAAACCCGTACGTTCCAGGAAGTACAACATCGAAACCTTCGGGGCGATGGATACTGTGATGGTGTTATACGAAAAAACCGCCAGCGAGGAAGTTTACCTGGCCGGGGACGACGACAGCGGCACCGATGCCAATTCAAAAATTACCCTGCGCCTCATAAAAGGCCGTACCTACCTGATTCGTGTCCGCCTGTTTTATGCCGACAGCGAAGGCGGCGGCTCCATTATGGTGTATTAATCCACTCGACGGGAGGATTTATGTGGTAATCCTCCCCTCCTTTACTTCAAACATGCGGTAATCGCCAGAAAAAGCCGCCACCACGGCCTCCATGCGGCTGCGCTGGGTGTCGGTGATGAATATCTGCCCGAAGTTTCGTTCCAACAACAGCGCCACCAGTTGCCGCACCCGATTTTCATCTAATTTGTCAAATATATCGTCGAGCAAAAGCAGGGGCGCTGTCGCTTTTTTAGCCCGTAAAAACGCGTATTGTGCCAATCGCATGGCCAATAGTACCGATTTCAATTGACCCTGGGAGGCGAATTTTTTAACCGTTTGACCATCCATTTCCAGTTCGAGGTCGTCGCGGTGCGGGCCGCTGGTCGTACGCTGTAAAATCCGATCCTTTTCCAGATGGGTGTGAAACAATTCATCCAAGGAAGCCTCCTGCATATCGGAAGCATAATGGGTGCGCACCTGTTCGCGGCTGTTGGAAATGGCCGCATAATAATCGGAAAACAAGGGTTCCAGTTCGGCCACAAAGGCTTTGCGTTGCTCAAAAATCGCCTGCGCAGGCGCGGGCATCTGCCGGTCAACGGCTTCAAGCAGGGCCGCATCGAAGCGTTTTTCGGAGGCAAATGTTTTTAGAAGCGCGTTGCGTTGTTTTAGCAAAGCATTGTATACCATTAAGTTGTGTAAATATCCCGGCGAAATTTGCGACATGGTAACATCCAGAAAGCGCCGGCGTTCCTCGCTGCCTTCCTGCACCAATACCACATCGTCGGGCGCAATCATCACCACCGGAAATTGGCCGATGTAATCGGTCAGGCGTTGTTGCACCGCGCCATTTCGTTCCATGATGCGGCGTTGCCCAAGGGCATATTTGGCAACTACCTTGTCGGTATCGCTTTCATTCAAGACAAATTGGCCCTCGAGGCGAAAAAAATCGGCGCCATGCTGCACCAGATTTTTATCAGGCAAGCCAACATTGCTCTTGCACAGGCATAAATAATGAATGGCATCCAGTACATTGGTTTTGCCCATGCCGTTGAGGCCCGTCAGGCAATTGAGACGCTCGGAGAAGTCCAATTGCTGGCTTTCGTAATTTTTAAAATGCGCAAGTTTGAGCGTAGCGAGGTACAAGGCGGTGCGAAACTGTGGAAATGCGAAGGTACGGAATTGGTCATTGGGAACAAATCGGGAAATGTTTGAAGGTGAAATAGCCCGATAAAATCAGTGCACGACATGACTTATAATGGTTTTAACTCCATAAAATTCCCTTAACTTGGGTCGGTCAAACTAACATCACCTGCCAAACT
>JAGWYI010000620.1 GCA_018969455.1 Bacteroidota bacterium
CTGTATAGGTTTGGGGTTTATAATTACCTGTATTAGAACCATTATCGAAGTAGTAATGGTTATTTACCCAATAGTTGTTGTAGTACGGATTATACCCGTTCCAGGTCCAATAGGGATCGTAGAAATAGTTGTTGTACACGAAAGGAGAGCACCAGGAATTGTATCCCCAATTGCCATAGTAAGAGCCCCATCCCCAATTGTTCCAACCATAATTAAATCCGCCCCATCCGTAATCTACAAAGGCCCAGCTGTTCCACCGATTCCAGCGGCGCCAGCGGCGCCAGGTCCAGTAATCGTTGTACCCATAAGTGTAAATGGACGCTCCGGGGAGGAAATAGGGATCATAATAGTAGAGGTCGACATAAAAGGGGTCGTAATAATCGACCACCGTAGTTGTGCGATGAAACCTTCGAATACGGGAGCTGTATTCATAGGCATAATCATCGTCTTCAGCGTACTCATCGGAGTCGGTATATCGACGGGTCACATTGCCTGGTTCATTGTCCTCGACAATGTAGGATGAAACGGCAGGTTTGGCAGGTTGTTCATAATAGAGATCATCCTGCCCGAAAACGGAAGTCTGGAAACCGGCGCTCAGGCAGAAGAGCGCAATCCAGATCAAAGACCTATTTATTGATTTCATGACTGTAGAAGTTTAAATTGTGGCGCGTTGAATCGCATGATTACAGGGTCAAAAATATTACCTTTGCGCACTTTTTTTGGTTAAAGAGGCTTTAAAGCACAATAAGCAATGCGTTAAAGTTGGCTTAAACCTGTGCGATTCGGTGATTTTTTGTTAAAAGATTAAATTGAGTGCAGGGGATCTAGGATTAAGGAGGCGAGTTTTGTCTTTTATAAAACGAATTAAAGGCATCGAATGGCATTTTGATCAGCACCTATTTTGCATACAAACCAATAACACAACATGGCAAAAGAAATTACATCTCGCACAGAGGACTACTCACAGTGGTATCTGGATATCGTACACAAGGCTCGGCTGGCTGACAATTCGCCGGTACGGGGTTGTATGGTGATCAAACCGCACGGATTTGCAATATGGGAGTTGATGCGCGACGCCCTCGACGGGATGTTTAAAGCGACTGGTCACGTGAACGCATATTTTCCTTTGTTTATACCGAAGAGTTTTTTGAGCAAAGAGGCCAAGCATGTAGAGGGTTTTGCGCAGGAGTGTGCGGTTGTAACCCATTATCGATTAAAGACGGTGGGCGACACAGCCGAGACCAGGCAGGTTGTGGTAGATCCGGAGGCGAAGTTGGAGGAAGAGCTCATTGTTCGGCCTACTTCGGAAACTATTATATGGAATACCTACCGGGATTGGATTCAGAGTTATCGGGATTTGCCGATTTTATTGAATCAATGGGCCAATGTAGTTCGATGGGAGATGCGTACGCGTCCGTTTTTGCGCACGGCCGAATTTTTGTGGCAGGAAGGTCATACTGCCCATTCCAGCGCGAATGAAGCGATGGAGGAGGCACGCAAGATGTTGGAGGTATATGCGACATTTGCGGAGGAGTATATGGCCATGCCGGTGATCAAGGGAGTAAAAACGGAAAACGAGCGTTTTGCGGGGGCCGACGAGACCTTTTGTATTGAAGCCTTGATGCAGGATGGCAAGGCACTACAGGCCGGAACCTCCCACTTTTTGGGTCAAAATTTTGCCAAAGCCTTTGATGTGACCTTTTTGAATAAGGAGAACCAACAGGAATACGTTTGGGCGACATCCTGGGGCGTTTCCACCCGTTTGGTAGGCGGTTTGATCATGACGCACTCCGACGACGACGGCCTGGTATTGCCTCCCAAACTTGCACCCATTCAGGTGGTAATTGTTCCGATACCCAAACCCGGGCCGGAGTTGGAAGCGGCTTCTGAAAAAATTGCACAGGCCTTGCGAGCCCGCGGCATCCGAGTAAAGGTAGACAACGACGACCAGAATCGGCCAGGGTTCAAGTTTGCCGAATATGAAATGATAGGAGTTCCAGTGCGTTTGGGCCTGGGTATGCGCGACCTTGAAGCGGGCCAGGTTGAGGTGGCCCGCCGGGATACCAAAACCAAAGAGAACGTCCCGCTTGAGAAAATTGACCAGCACGTTTTTGAATTGCTTGAAGAGATTCAGAAAAATTTGTTTGAGCGCGCACGAGCCTACCGGGATGCACACATTACACGGGTAGACCATTGGGATGCGTTTGAGCAAACCCTCGAAGAGAAAGGCGGGTTTATTTCAGCCCATTGGGACGGCACTACAGAGACGGAGAAAGAAATCAAGGAGCGCACCAAAGCCACCATCCGTTGTATCCCACTGGATGCGGAGGAGGAAGAAGGTGTGTGTATATTGAGTGGCAAGCCCAGTCGCCGGAGGGTACTGTTTGCGCGTGCTTATTGATACGGGCGGGGAAATGGGTCAGAATCAGCGAATTTTGACCCATTCCCATATTTTTCCATCTTCAATATCAAGCATTTCCCGGGTATACACAAACCCTAGCGTACGCAGCAGTTGAACAGAGTGGCATTCCTCGGCGAGTG
>JAGWYI010000621.1 GCA_018969455.1 Bacteroidota bacterium
ATACCAATATAAGTCCTATGCAAATCAGCCTTAAAGGCCAACTCTTCCTGTGAAAGCCCGCGTTCCTTTCTTAGTTCGCGTACCCTGTCACCAAACTTAACCAGTACTTCTGCCTTGGATTGCATTGCTAATTTCAGTATGCAAAACTATTTCGGGTGGCTGGTGGCCACAACATACTAAAGTTAGCATTTAAGGAAATGTGCGACCGGGATATTTATGACGGTATGGTGTGCCGTAGCCCAAAGGGCTTTTTTAACTGGTACACAATATGCGGATAGTCATTATCTTTTATTTTAAAACTAAAAAAATTTATTGAAAATCTATTTTCTGCCTTGCACGACCTCCAAAATTTCCGCCGCCGCCTTCGCGCTTGCGCCGCCCCCGCCCAGGCGCGCGCGCAACTGCGCGTAGCCTGCACGCATCTGCGCGGCCTGTGCGGGATCGAGCAGGCGCGCCAATTCGCGGCGTACATTTTCGGTATTTAATTCATCCTGAATGAGTTCTGTTACCAAAGGCTGCTCCATCACGAGGTTGACGAGGGAAATGTAAGGCACTTTTACCAGGCGTTTGGCGATGGCAAAAGACACCGCATTTCCCGCGTAACAAACCACCTGCGGCGTGGCTATCAGCCCCGTTTCGAGGGTCGATGTGCCCGATTTGACCAATGCGGCACGCGCCTCGCGCAACAATTCATAGGTTTGTCCGAATTGCAGTTTCACATTTGGGTAATCGGCCAAAAACGGCTGATAAAATGCCTCCGGCAAGGAGGAAGTGCCGGCAATAACAAAGCGGTAATCCGGGAAATGCCGGATGGCAGATAACATGATGGGCAATATGCGGCTTACCTCCTGCTTCCGGCTGCCCGGCAGGAGCGCGATCAGGTTGCCGCTTTTGGGTGCGCTCAAATTTTCATTCGGATCGATGTCGAGCGCATCCAGCAGGGGATGCCCCACAAATTGGGCTTTTACCCCAAATTTTTGATAAAATGCCTCCTCAAAAGGCAAAATCACCAGCATTTTATCTACATCGCGCTTGATGTCGTACACCCGGCTGCGATGCCAGGCCCATACTTGCGGTGAAATGTAATAGACCACCGGAATGCCCATTTTGCGCGCCCATTTTGCGATGCGCAAATTGAATCCCGGGTAGTCAATCAACACCAGTGCATCGGGCTGAAAACGGAGGATATCCTCCTTGCAAAAACGGATGTTGCCCAAAATGGTGCGCAGGTTTTTGGCTACCTCCACAAATCCCATAAAGGCCAGATCGCGGAAGTGTTTCACGAGTGTGGCCCCTTGTGCAGCCATCAAATCGCCGCCCCAAACCCGGCATTCCAGTCCTTCCCGGGCAGCATACAGGGCTTTGAGCAGGTTCGATCCGTGCAAATCGCCCGAGGCTTCGCCGGCAATGAGGTATAATTTCATAAAAAAGCCTTATTTCAGGTGTGCAATCTGGTCGAGATTGCCTTTAACGATTTGATCCATTTGAACTTGTACATCGGCGTCGAGCGGCAGAAACAAATCTACCCGCGAGCCGAATTTGATGAAGCCCATGTCGGCGCCCTGGATTACCGGATCTCCGGCTTTCACATAATACACAATGCGGCGTGCCACGGCGCCGGCAATTTGCCGCATCAGGATTTCGGTTCCTTCCGGCGTGCGGTAAACGATGCTGGTGCGCTCGTTTTCGGTGCTGCTTTTGGGGTGCCAGGCCACCAGATAGGTTCCCGGATGGTATTGCGCATACGCCACTTCGCCGCCCACCGGGTTGCGGTTGACGTGTACATTGAGGGGTGACATGAAAATGGAAACTTGCAGGCGTTTGTCTTTAAAATATTCAGGCTCAAACACTTCTTCGATGACGCATATCTTGCCATCGCAGGGAGCATACACCAAGCGGTTGTCGAACACCGGAATTTTGCGTACCGGATTGCGGAAAAACTGGACAAACAATCCGTACAAAACCAGGAAAACGACCAGCAAGGGCCATTGCAATACAGGCCAGTTGCGTACCAGCAACCAAAAGAGCAGGGCGAAAACGAGGGCTGAAACAATTAAAATCTGGAAACCTTCTTTGTGGATGCGCAGCATAAGGGCATGATGTGGTTGATGTGCCGCAAAAATAGGACGGAATATGCTAAACCGCTGCATGGCTTGTTTGTTATGCTCATTTAAAACCCTTGATTTTGCATGTTGCGCATCGCCTATGCTCCCGTTTACAAGTACAATTTGCCGGAAGGACATCGCTTTCCCATGCAGAAATACGAGCTGATTGCCGAGCAGTTGTTGTACGAGGGCACGGTAAACGCAGCCAATTTCTTTCATCCCGAGCGCCTTTCCCGCGAAATTGGCTTGCTTACCCATTCGGCAACTTATTGGGATAAACTCACAGAAGTAAAACTCAGCCCTAAAGAGGAGCGCGCCATTGGGTTTCCCATAACGGCAGCCTTTATAGAACGCGGGCGGCATATTTCACAAGGCACGGTTCAATGTGCCGAATATGCCCTGCAACACGGCTGCGCGCTGAACGTGGCGGGG
>JAGWYI010000622.1 GCA_018969455.1 Bacteroidota bacterium
TTTGCGCTCGATTGTAAACTTCTATATTTTTGCAAACGAATAATTCAATTTTAATCCAAATCTTTCAAAATGCCACAAAACCGCAATTGTTTGCAATGTCAAAAGCTTCTTAAAGGTCGCAGTGATAAAAAATTCTGTACGCCCGCCTGTAAAAGTGCATTCCACAATAATACATTTAATATTCGGATCAAGATTTTCAAGGAAACAGAAACAATTCTGCGAAAGAATTACACCATTTTAGACCAATATTTCAGTCCTGGTGATAAAAAAGTAAGGATCGAAGCCGATGAATTGGACAAAGGAGGCTTCAACCGGGAGTACTTAACGCGCATTTTTCACAACAAAAAGGGTGTCCAATATGCCATTTTATACGACATCGCCTGGACAAAATCTGAAAATGGCCAAATAGATCTGTTCAAAAAGTAGCCAATTTTCCCTAATTTTGCGCCCGCTATCCCAAAATGCCCAAATAACAACGCCAGCATGCGCAAAAAAATAGAAATCCTTTCCCCCGCCAAAAACCTGTACCAGGGCATGGCGGCCATCAACGCCGGCGCAGATGCGGTGTACATCGGCGCGCATACCTTCGGGGCCCGCACCAACGCGACCAACTCGGTGGAAGACATCGCGGAAATGGTGCGGTATGCCCATTTGTTTAAAGCGAAGGTGCTGGTAACGGTGAATACCATTCTCTACGACAACGAATTGGAGGCTTGCCGACAACTGATCTGGGAACTGTACCACATCGGCGTGGATGCGCTCATTATTCAGGATATGGGCATTCTCGAAATGGATTTGCCTCCGATCGTCTTGCACGCGAGCACGCAGGCGAACAACCGCGATGCCGCACACGTGAAGTTTCTGGCCGATGCCGGCATTAAAAGGGTAGTGCTGGCCCGGGAACTGAACCTGGATCAAATTCGGGAAATCCATGAGGCCACGCCCGTGGATCTGGAGTTTTTTGTCACGGGTGCGCTCTGTGTGTCGTTTAGCGGCAATTGCTACATGAGTGTGGCCAATGGCGAGCGCTCGGCCAACCGCGGCTCCTGCGCCCAAAACTGCCGCCTGCCGTACCAACTCATCGACGGGAAAGGCGAAACGCTGATCGAAAACAGCCACCTGCTTTCCATCAAAGACCTCGACCTGAGCGACGAACTGCCCAATCTGATTAAAGCCGGGATCTCCTCTTTCAAAATTGAAGGCCGCCTGAAAGACATTGTGTACGTTAAAAACAATACGGCCTATTTGCGCCAAAAACTCGACGCTTTCCTGGAAGCCCATGGCGAGCAGTACGAAAAGGCTTCCTCCGGCCGTACGCTTTACCACTTCGAACCCGGACTCGACCGCAGTTTCAACCGGGGCTATACCGATTATTTTGTTAACCAGCGTCATGCGAAAATCGGGTCCTGGGAAAGCCCGAAGTCGAAAGGTCAATACATTGGTAAGTTGCTGGAAATCAAGGCGAACGGTTATGTGATCGAAAACCACGAACTGCTCAACAATGGCGACGGCCTGTACTTCGTGAATGAAGCGGGGGTGGGCGACGGACTGCAGGTGAATATTATTGTGAACGATCTGGTGGTGCCCAACGAACTGAAGCATATTCCGGCGGGCACAGATATTTACCGCAATTTGGATGCAGAGTTTATCCGCATGGTGGAACATGAAAACAGCGCGGTGCGGAAAATCGGGGTAAATATGCGCTTCAGCGAAACGGAAACGGGTTTTTGTCTGCACGTGGTGGATGAGGACGGACACGAAAGTACAGCTTATATGGAAACACCCAAGGAATTGGCCAAAAATGCCGAGGGTTTGCTCGAAAACATCCAAAAGAACCTGGCTAAAACGGGCAATACGCCGTTTATCGCCGACGGGGTGGTGGTGGATTTTGCGCAAGCCTGGTTTTTACCCAACTCGAAGGTGAATGAAATCCGCCGGCAGGCGCTGGAGCAATTGGTGGAGCTGCGTATTCGGGAATATCAACGCGCGGAGCATGTGCTGGTGAAAACGGAGCATCTGTATCCGGTGCAGGAACTGGATTTTACCTATAATGTATCGAACAAACTGGCGCGGGCCTTTTACAAACGCCACGGGGTCACGGAAATTGAAAAAGCCTTTGAATTGCAATGGGATCCCGGCAAATCGCGGGTGATGGTGACGAAATATTGTGTGAAGTACGAGTTGGGTAAATGTCCGCGCTACCAGCGGGAGACGATGGGCACGAAATTAGCCGAGCCGCTTACCCTGAAACACGGGGAAATTGAATACAAATTGAAGTTCAATTGCAAACCCTGCGAGATGGAAATATGGGAAAAAGACGCGGAATTGGTGTTGGATGAAGATTAAACGGGGCGTTTCGAACACATTGAATCCCTGACGCAATTGATTTAAATTGGTCATGGAATCCACCCGACCCAATCCGACCCGACCCAATCCGATCCAATCCGATCCGATCCAACCCGACCCAATCCAACCCGACCCAATCCAATCCAATCGTAGAGACGTTGCATGCAACGTCTCTACGATTG
>JAGWYI010000623.1 GCA_018969455.1 Bacteroidota bacterium
CCGGAAGCCTTTGATTTCCAGATGATTGCACCCGATGAAGGATTCAACTTATACAAAAAGCCGTCTTCCATCGCACAGTATAGTCCATTTTTATAATAAAATGGCGCCGAACTCAACATGTCGCGTGGCATAGTGACGCTCCAGCGTTCCTGCCCTTGCTCGTCCAGACAAAACAATTGATCGTACGCACACAGGAAAACTTCCCGATTTGCCCCTAAAACAGGCTGTTTGGTGATTCCATAACCGTTTGGATTGTCTGGATAAGCCTTTCCGGATTTTAAAACCTGAAAATACAGGCCATCGTAGAGGTACCAGTTTGCCTGGGTATGACGGGTAATGGTATTTATGGCAATGCCGCTGCACATCAAATTGCCGGATGGCAGCACAGCCGGGGTCCGGAGGATGAATTTACAGGAATCCGGCCAATTGATCTGAAACAGGGTATCAACGCTTCCTTTAGGCGATTTGAAGCGCAATACATAAGACTTGCGTTGTTCCCAGTCGTTCCGGGCCTGCAGGGCGGCGTGCGGACCAAAAGCCTCCAAAAACTGTTCGGCTGCCCCTTTGCCATCGACACGCCAGGCCAGTAGGCCGCTTGCTGCATCCAGGGCGAAAACCGTGTTTTCGAAAGGCAGTATGAATTGGTCATCGGCCTTTAAGGCTTTTAAATTGTAATAGGGTGCATCGTGGAAGGAAGTGTCCTGAAAAACCCATTGCACCTTAGCCGATTGAAAATTAATGCCGAAGAAACGCAGTGAACCATCCTGATAGGCCGAAACAAGCGCCTGATCGCCAAACAAAACCGGGTTGATGCTTTCAAATCGCTTGTCGGCAGGCGCGACATTGATGCGCCAGGCTTGTTTCAAAACCGGCGCCTCGCTCATCTTTATTTGCCGCTTGCAAGAAATGAGCAAGACAAGGAACACTGCACGCCAACAGTTGACGTGCAGTGTTTTCAAATCTTTCAAAATCATATTGCTGGTTTGACTTAATACTTCGGCACCACAAAGGCCGCACCTGCGCCGCCCATGAAAAGATCGGTAAATGCGTCATTTATGGGCTTATACGACCAAAAAGATTCTTGCATGTGGTTGCATCCTTTGGCCTCATAAGGTGGTTTTGCTGCGCCAGCCAAAGTTTGTTCGGTTTGGGTGTACAGGGCGTCGTTGGGTTCGGGAACAAGTACGTTTTCTGTATAGGTAATATATCCATTATTGTTGTCGCAAGACGTGCTACAAACAGACAGGCAATACCCAAATACCTGATCGTCATGGTCGGCTGCATATTGTGTCCAACAATCATCGCAACAAGGACCTGTAAAACTTGGAACTGTGTAGGATAAAGTTTCCAAATGGTAAGGCGAAAGCATTATCGTCCACTTTGCATTGAGCGCCTGATGAACCAATTCACATTCTAATATTTCGCGGTATTCGTTTTTTAAATCATACAAGCCCCTTAATTCGATTGCAAGTGCATTCAGCCAATCTGAAACAATTGCCCCTGCATCTAGTAAAGTTAATGAGGATTTGATGGACAAAGTCGCCTTTGCAAAGCCAGCGATTGCTTGAAGTGTGCTGATTGCAAAATTTTGTTTTGCGCTGATTAACCGCTCTTCTAATTCTTTTCCCATACAGTCCAGGTATTCATTATCCTGACCGCTTAGTCCTGAATTATACCATGAACTCATCAATCGGGTAAGTCCCATACCATCAGGATTGTTTTCATTCCCCCAAATAATGGCATAAGGAATTGTTGGCGTTTGTAGGTTTGTGATCGCGGAATTCCCAGGTATCATTTGTCTGTAATAGTCAGAAATTGAAGGGATCGCAAAATATTCTATGTAGCTTTGGGTTGCTTCAATAGTTCTACATGCTATACAATTTTGAGCTTGAGTTTTATAATTGAGTGCGCTTTCTAATATTAATTGCGCTTCTGAATGTACTCCAGGAAGGGTTGGCAACAAATGGCTAAAAATATTACCTCCATGATTAGGCACACCATCTAATATCAATGCACTCAAAGTATTTTCAGATTGCAAAGAGGCCATATATCTTAAAATCAGTCCTCCTGCATCATGCCCTATTCCTAAAACGTCAGATTTATTTGAATTTATTAATCCAGAATTAAAATTTTGAGCCCAGCCTGGAATGTCATTTGCAATTGTGTTCGTATAATATGATGTCGTGTTAATCTGATTAAAATTAAATGTGCTTTGTGCAGAACTTATTGCTCCCAACCATTGTGGAGATGTTAAACTGGGACCTCCTAACCAAAGCGTCGTACGTGGAGGGGTCCCAGGAGGCGCGCTCCATATTTGGGAAAATGTGATTAAACACATCACCAAAAGCAAAATTCCTTTTTTCATGGTTTTGGTTTTTTAAAGTTTAAAAATTGAGGTTGAAGGTTTTATAATCTGTAAACTCGGTTCTTTTCGTGCGCACACCGCTTTCAAAGGCTTTAAAGAAATCCACCTTGATCATTCTTTGAAAAACGACATTCGGCGCCACACCGCTTACTTTGAG
>JAGWYI010000624.1 GCA_018969455.1 Bacteroidota bacterium
TGTTGTTTTTTTAGGCTGTCGAATATTTGATTTTCCACACAAAGAAGGAGTTTTTCGCCGTTTATGTGTACTTGTACATCCAAACGACAAGCATATTGTGTGCTGAGCCCGTGTTTAAACGCGTTTTCGATAAACGGGATGAGAATCATGGGCTCAATTTTCCAGTCGGGGATATTTGAGGGCGCTGTAAAATTCAATTCAACATTGGGGGCCAACCGAAGTTGTTGAAGTGAAATATAGTTTTTTATAAAATCAAGGTCGCGGGCCAGGGAAACACGATCGGCACAACATTCATACAGAATGTAGCGCACCATATCAGACAGTTTCAGCAAGGCCTGGGGCGTTTTTTCGGGCTCCGAAAGGGCAATCCCATATAAGTTATTCAAGGTATTTAACAAAAAATGGGGATTTATCTGGGACTTATGCAAAGCCAGTTCGGCTTCCAGCCTGCGTTTGTTGGCCTCTGCCTCTTCCCGCTTTTTCTGTTCATAAGCCGTATAACCCTTCAAAATAGTGGCTGTCCCAAATACAAACAAGGCCAAAAAGGCAGGAAAAACGATCATCGGCCTCGGTGGCGGATCAGGTGCATGATTGAATTGAAACTGTTCTTCATTTTCCCGAATAATTTTAAAATAAAAATCTTCTACTACAGAGGTATAAGCAAGCCATGCAATAAACAGGATGATTGTAAAGATAAATGCCGACCATTTTTGACCTCTTAAATAACGCGGCAGTAAAAAATAATAGGCTAAATTATACAAGACGGCCAGGCAGATTACCCTTTCTGTAACCATAAAGTAAAACATGGGCGGTTTTTTCACCTCGCGTACCATGGAGGTAAACAAGATCCAAATTCCAATCCAGATAACAGATTGAATGAGCAGTGCGGTTGCTTTCTTCATGTAATTAAGTTTCCCAACAAATGTACGCCCACAGTGGAATAGGGCAAGGGCGATTCATCGCTACAATGTACCCATTCATCGCCACAACAGGCTGAATGCGCAACGCGGGCAGCAATTTTACCGTCAGGAGTAAAAGCAATTACAAATTAAGCATGAAAAAACACATCCTGATCTTTGCCGTAATTCTGTTGCCGGGCGCATGCCTGCAGGCACAAACACCTTTGCTTTCCGATGTTAAACTGGACAGGCTGTATTCTGATTGGTTTGATGTTGTATTGGACCAAATTTCCAAGGAATCGGGGGTAAAATTTGAATTCGATCGAGAAAAGCTCACCCGTATCGGAATCACTGATCGACCATTTAAGGAACCATTGGATCGCTGGCTTACCAACACTTGCCAGCAAAACAAACTAAAATGGTATCAAACCAAAGATGGTATAGTTCGGATTATTGGCCGGTTTGAAAACCCTGAAGCAAATGCCTTGCGGGAACGACGTTCCACATCGGGAGAGGCGCCAACCCGCAAAAATTTTACCGTAAAAGGGACGGTAATTGATCGGCTGAGTGGAGAATCTCTTCCGTTTGTTTCTGTGCGGGTGCCCGGCGCCCAAATTGGTGGTTCGTCTAATGTTGATGGTTATTTTACAATCTTGCACGTTCCTTCCGATACCTGCACCCTGGTTTTTAGTTATCTGGGATATCGAAAAGCCGAAATATACCTGAACCCCAAGGTAGATGTTGAAAATCTGCAAGTTGAAATGGATCCGGCCGGCGCCGAACTTGCCGAGGTAGTCGTTCAGTCGGAAAGGGAAGATCTTTTGCAAACGGCAGAAGAGGTTTCCATGATCAAAATGTCAACGGCCAAAATTGCACTTTTGCCTTCCCTGGGAGAGAAGGACATATTCAGGGCATTTCAATTGATGCCGGGGGTGAGTGCGGTGAATGAACAATCGGCCGGCTTGTATGTACGCGGGGGTACGCCAGACCAGGTTTTGACCCAGTTTGATGGTTTTACCGTATACAATGTAGATCATTTATTTGGCTTTTATTCTGCATTTAATGCCAATGCCATAAAAGATGTTCAATTGTTTAAATCGGCTTTTGATGCAAAATATGGCGGACGATTGGCCTCGGTGGTGGACATCACGGGTAAAGACGGTAACAACCGAGAACGGAACTGGGGCTTTGATGTGGGCATGTTGAGTGCCAATTTATGGGTGGAACAACCTTTTGGGGATGAAATTACCACCATTGCAACGGTAAGACGCAGTTGGCGTGGCCCTATTTACAATAAAATTTTTAATAAATATGGCAAAAGCAGCAATTCCGACAATGAAGCCCCCCAAGGCCCCAATCGGTTTTCGGGCACCTCGGTATCATCCTGGTTTTATGACGTTAACCTAAAAACAACCTGGAAACCCAATAAAAGGGATGTCATTTCCCTTAGCCTTTACAGTGGAAAAGATCAACTCGACAATTCCCAATCGCCATCCCTGGGCGGTGGTTTCGGCGGCGGTTCGTCTATCAAGTTTGTCGATCTCACCGATTGGGGAAACACAGGTGGTTCCCTCAAATGGTCGGCACGCTGGAATAAAAAATTGTATTCCAACACTT
>JAGWYI010000028.1 GCA_018969455.1 Bacteroidota bacterium
CCAGCTGCCGGAAAGTGGGTAGACCTCACTTTCGACATGAGCGCAGGTGCTGCAAAAACGGGTTTGACCAAAATCATTATTTTCTTCGATCCTGGGGTTGATGCAAGCAGCAACACCTACTATTTTGATGATTTGGTTGCTTACAAAGCAGGTGTCTGCTATGAAACTTTTGAAGGAGGCCAACAATTGCCATGGGCAGGCCTCGACGGCGAATATGCAGGTGCAGTGGCCAACCCTAAAACCAACAGCATCAACAGCAGTGCAACGGTAGGCAAATACACTAAAAGCAATACCCACGCCTACAGCCTCTTGTTGGCAGATAACGGTACCACACCTTTCGACTTGTCGGTCAACAACCAGTTTAAAATGAAAGTGTATACTGATGCGCCAACGCAAGTATTGCTGAAACTCGAAGGCGGAGGCAAAAACATCGAGAAAATTCAAAACATCGCAGTAGCAGGCGCCTGGCAAGAATACACTTTCGACTTTAGTGAGGCCGCCTCATTTACAACCCTTACCAAGTTGATCATTTTCTTCGATCCAGGGGTTGAAACCAGCGGAGATACCTACTATTTCGATGACATTTGCGCTGTTCCCAACCCTTGCCCGGGCGTAGCGGCTAACCCCGACATTCTGGATGATTTTGAATGTCAACGCCATGCAACCTATGCAGGAGACTGGACGGCACTCAGCGTGGTAAATAACCCCGCTCCAAGTGGCGATAACAATTCCCCTAAGGTTGGCCGTTGGGACGACCCAAGCGGACCAGGCACCGAATTTTCCAATTTCCAGATCGACTATCAAAACCCAATCGACCTGTCTGTTCGCAACCAGTTCAGTTTGAAACTTTGGGCGCCAAAAGCAGGCCGCTTGCTGCTCAAAATTGAAGGAGGCGTTTCTGCCAAAGAAATTGAATTTCAGGTAACTGAACTGAACCAATGGGTAGAATACACTGCCGATTTCAGCGGAGAAGCAGGCGAAGGCCACAAAAAACTGGTGGTGTTTATCAATGCCTTTGTTCCGGGAGAACCTGGAGACGTTTATTATGTGGATGATATTAAATTGGCGCCATCACCTGTTGCTCCGCCACTGGAGGATTTTGAAGGCGGCCTTCACCTGGGGTGGCAACCCCTCGATGGAAATGAAGCCGTACACGGTACATTTGCAGTTGGAAACAACTCCAATCCAAATGGCGTAAATGGCTCTGCAACAGCAGGCTGCTATACCAAAGGGCCATCTGCATTTTCAACTTTGCAGGCAATTTCCCTCACCAATTTCGACTTAACCAAGTTTTCCCAGTTTAACCTGGATGTATTGAGCCCAGCAAGCGGCGGTAAAGTTACCATGGTGTTAAGCGGCCCTTCCGGAAACCAGCAAGCCGATGCAACGGTAACTACACCAGCACAATGGGAAACTTTGAAATTCGACTTCTCTGCATTTTCTGCAGTGACCGATTTCAATGAAGTGCGCTTGTTGTTCAACGGCGGTACCGCAGCACCAGGCCAAAGCTGGTGCATCGACAACCTGCGCCAAAGCGAAACTACGATCGATCCCTGTGCCGATGTTGTTCCTAAACCACAGATTATTGATGATTACGAGTGCCAACGAAATTATGTAACCATTTTCTATGGCGCCGACGACATCAAACCGGTAAACAATCCTTACCTGTTGCCTGCCAACGGTTCTTTGAAAGTTGGTAAATACACCGACCCTGCCGGACAACCCTATGCAGGTATCGGTATTGAATTTGCACAAGCGCCCGACCTTACCATTTACAACCAATTGCAATGCCAGGTGTATGCAGCAAAAGCCAATGTTCCCTTCCTGTTCAAACTCGAAGGCGGAACCACCGGTGCAGTTGAAATATTTGACACCCTGAAAACGGCCAATACCTGGTATCAGTTCAATGTCGACTTCAGCGGAAAAGTAGGAACTGACAACAAAAAACTGGTCATTTTCTTCGATGTTGCTACCGATAATGGCGGCACATATTACATCGACAACATCAAGTGGAGCCGTAAAGGATACAATGGATGTATTGACGACCACGAAACACCGCTTTCTACCATCACCAACTTTACCTATTTCAACAACGGTGCACTTGCAGGTACCAATGCAGAGGTAGTAGACAATCCTTTGAAAGCAGGTATCAACACCAGCAATAAAGTGGGCAAACTCGTTCAGGCTGCCGATGCAACCATCTATGCAGGCATGTATGCCGACCTGGATGCAAACATCGACTTTGGCGGTAAAAAACAAATGAAAGGCAAGTTCCTGATGGATCACCTGGGTACCGTTACCATGAAAATTGAAGTTTTCGGAAATCCAGTTCCTCCAATTGAAGTAACCATGCCCAATACCAAAGTTAATGAATGGGAAGAAATCACTTTCGACTTTAAAGCCTACGTTGACGGCGACAAATACAATCGTTTGACCATGTTCCCTGATATTACTTCGGTGGGAACGGGTACCGCACGGGTAACCTATTTTGATGACCTGGTAATCGGAGAGGGCCAATGTGGTATTGTTGGAACCAATGCACCCAACATCGAACAGCTCAGCGTGTCGCCCAACCCCTCTTACGATGTATTCCGGGTGAAAAACATCAGCAATGTTGATCGATTTGAAGTGTATAACCTCCTGGGTGTACGGGTGGCAAGCATCAATACCAACGGAAGCCATCAGGTAGAAATCGACCTGGCTCGATTCCCTGCTGGTATGTATACCGTATCCGGGTTCAACGAACTCAATCAATTGATTGGCAATGCCAAACTGGTGAAACAATAAATCCATATCCGGTGCTTCGTGCACCGGATATGTTCTTCATGCCGCCTGGTTTTGTGTATATCGATCTGAATAAATCATTATAAATCAGTGACATAGACCCTGATTTATCCACAAAATCCTGCGAATCCTGGAATAATTTTCACCAGCCGCTTTTGGCTGAAATTCGACTAAAAACGACTGGTTTTCATCATTGAGTTGAAAAAGCGGCGGGGTTCAGGGCCGTTTCTAACACAAAGCCCTGATTTCCCGCCCTTTTTTCCATGTCTGTGCCCTGCCAAAGGCTTATCCTCTTAGGGATGAAAAATGTACACGGCGCACAGCAAGTCTATAAATGCTGTAATTTCAAACAGTATTGATATAATTCCCCGCTAAATGCGCATAGCAATTATGAAATCTGGTTCGCATTTTTTTCTTCTTTTTCTGATCCTTACAGCGTTCTTTCCTGCTTTTGCTCAAAACACAAGCAAACAGATCGCACCAATAAACATCCCTTTTTCGCTCGATTCGCTTGAAAAACGCAGTTTTGATTATTTTTGGAAACTGACCGACCGTCAATTTCAAACGCCTGACCGCTGGCCCAACTTGAGTTTTTCGTCTATCGCTGCCACCGGATTTGGACTAAGCGCCTATCTGGTAGGTGTTGAAAGAAACTATATCACACGCGCACAAGCGGCCGAACGAGTACTCAAAACCCTGGAGGTTTTAAAAAACTTACCACAAGGCCCTCAAGCACAAGGCGTTGCAGGGCATCGCGGCTTTTATTACCATTTCCTTGACCATCAAGAAGCATTACGGTATCGCGATGTTGAACTTTCTACCATCGACTCAGGGCTTTTGTTGGCAGGAATTCTGTCGTGCATGAGCTTTTTTGACCAAAACAACCCAAGCGAAAATGCCATCCGCGAAACTGCTGATTTTATTTACCGAAGGGTCGAATGGCCATGGATGCTCAACGAAAACCAACGATTGAGCATGGGCTGGAAACCTGAAAAAGGTTTTTTGCAAGCCGAGTGGTTTGGTTATACCGAAGCCATGATCCTGTATGTTCTGGCATTGGGCTCTCCTACCCACCCCATCAACCCAGAATCATGGGAGGCCTGGACCCAAAATTATGTTTGGGATACTTACGAAGGCCAGGAACACATCAATTTTGGCCCCTTATTCGGACACCAATACAGCCATATCTGGATCGATTTTAAGGGAATTAAAGATCCATACATGCAAAAGAAAGGTTTGGACTATGCCGAAAACACCCGCAGGGCAACCCTGGCCAATTACAATTATTGCAAACGGAACCCAAAAAAATTCAAGGCCTATTCCGATAAAATTTGGGGACTGACCGCTTGCGATGGTCCTGCCGACTGGTTGTACAAACACGATTTGGCGCAATCCTGTGCCGCTGATCGCCAAAATTTTATGGGATACAGCGCCAGAGGGGTTGCTTCCGATTACAATACCGACGACGGAACCATTGCCCCTACTGCCGCAGGCGGATCTCTGCCATTTGCACCCGAAATATGTTTGCCAGCACTCGAAACCATGTGGAATACCTATTTCGACAGCCTGGTTGGTCCATTCGGATTCAAAGATGCTTTCAATCCTACCTTTACGGCTTGTGGGAAACTGCCTAATGGATGGTTTGATGAAGACTATCTCGGTATAGACCAGGGGCCAATCGTGTTGATGATTGAAAATTACCGCAGCGGATTTCTGTGGAATTTAATGAAAAAAAACCCATACATCCGAACCGGACTCCAAAAAGCAGGATTCGAAGGCGGATGGTTAGGCAATAAAACCAGCATAAAATCCAAAACCAAAACTTTGCCCAATCTGGAAGTACCCAATAACCCCTTTTATTTTTTCGACCGAGGGGTGTACCGGGAAGATGCACAATTCGCACTCCCCTATCGTTTGCTAAAACCGAATAATATCCTGGCAACCAATCAGGTACAAGGTTTTTATTCCCAACCCGATGGAAGCCTGGTTGGAAATACAGCCGAAACCAAATACCAGAATTTGAAGTTACCGCTCGTCATTTATCTCCACGATACCGAAGCCTGCGGCCATGATAATGAGTCGCAACTGAGAAGTGGAATCCTGGGTTTATGTGAACCCGAATCCTGGAAAAAACACCCCTGTTTTTTGTTGGTTCCCCAATGCCCGTCCAACTTGATTTGGTCGGATATATCCACAAAATCAAACAAGGAGATACCGGAAAAACCCATGCAGTTGCTGCTCAATCTTTTGAATCAAATTCTACTCGAAAATCCGGCGATCGACCCCAATCGTATTTATGTTACAGGACAAGGGATGGGCGGAACCGCTGTTGCGGATTTGTTAAGCAGGCGCCCCAATCTTTTTGCTGCTGCATTGCCAATTAGCGCTGAATATGATGCTTCTATGGCGCCAGCCCTCCGTACCATTCCTATTTGGCTTTTCCATGGCGCCAGAAACGAAAGGATCCCGGCAACAACAGCTCGGAATATGTTGGAAGCCATCAAATTATCGGGTGGCAAACCTACGTACACCGAATTTACCACGCTCGGACATGCCCTTGGGCAGGAAATTTTTTACAATCCAAAAGTGATAGACTGGCTGTTTTCCCAACACCGGTAATTTAAAATCAAGTCATTCATCCATCATGTTTTATAAATTCTCTTTTTTCCTTATTTTCTTTCTTTGCACCTGTGTGCAACCCATGGCGCATGCACAAACGCGCGTGCCTTCCCAAAAATCTGCGCCGGCAGGCAATTCTAAAGTAGAGGCGTTGCTCAAAAAAATGACCCTCCAGGAGAAAATTGGGCAATTGACCCTTTACACCACCGATTGGGAATCAACCGGGCCTACCATCCGGGATGGATACAAAAACGACATCCGATCTGGTGCTTGTGGTGCGCTGTTCAACAGCCACACGGTACCTTTTACCCGGGAATTGCAGCGAATAGCAATAGAAGAAACCCGGCTCAAAATTCCCTTGCTGTTTGGATACGATGTGATTCACGGCTATAAAACCATTTTCCCTATTCCCTTGGGGGAGGCGGCAAGTTGGGATTTAACGGCCATTGAAAAAAGTGCCCGGGTCGCGGCGAAAGAGGCATCTTCAGCCGGATTGCATTGGACATTTGCACCCATGGTTGACGTAGCGCGCGACCCCCGTTGGGGCCGCGTAATGGAAGGCGCCGGTGAAGACACCTACCTGGGTTGTCGCATTGCCGAAGCCCGTGTACGGGGCATTCAGGGAAAAGGCATCGGAAATACCGATGCCGTATTGGCCTGTGTGAAACACTATGCCGCTTACGGAGCTGCAATTGGTGGGCGCGATTACAATACGGTTGATATGAGTGAACGTTTTTTACGCGAATACTATTTGCCACCTTATAAAGCGGCCATCGATGCCGGAGCCCGTACCGTTATGGCCTCTTTCAATGATTATGATGGCGTGCCCGCTACCGGAAACAAATTTTTGCTCGACCAAATATTGAGAAAGGAATGGAAATTTAAAGGATTTGTTGTATCCGATTACACAGGAATTGCCGAAATGGTTAATCATGGCGTAGTAGCCAATGACAAAGAAGCAGGAGAACTTGCGCTCCAAGCCGGTGTTGACATGGATATGCAATCGGCTATTTATCAAAGATTTACAGCACAATCACTTCGGGAAGGTAAAATTTCCCTGCAGCAAATTGACGATGCTGTACGACGTATTTTAAGCCTGAAATTCGAATTGGGTCTTTTTGATGATCCCTATAAGTTTAGCGATCAGGCTCGGTATGATGCGACCATTTTAAGCGCCGAAAATCGGGCTGCTGCGCGTGACGTGGCAAAACGGAGCATCGTTCTGCTTCAAAATAAGGGGAATGTGTTACCACTATCGAAAAACACAAAAATTGCCCTCATCGGCCCCCTTGCAGAAAACAAAAGCGAACTCATCGGAAACTGGTGTGGCGCGGGCAGCGGCAGCGATTGTGTAAGTGTGCGGGAAGGCTTGCAACTTGCAGGTTATAACCAAGTTGCATTCGCCAAAGCTTGCGAAATTGCCGACCACGACGAATCCGGTTTCAAGGCAGCGTTGGAAGTTGCTCAACATGCAGATGTATTGGTAGTTGTACTTGGAGAACGCGCCGACATGAGCGGCGAAGCAGCCTCTCGATCAAATATTAAATTGCCGGGAGTGCAGGAAAACTTGCTCAAAGCACTCAAATCAAGCGGAAAACCCATCGTAGTGATTTTAATGAACGGTCGCCCACTCGATTTAAGTGAGATCGTAAACGACGCAGATGCCATTCTCGAAGCCTGGTGGCTTGGCACGGAAACTGGAAATGCCCTGGCAGATGTAATCAGCGGCGCCTACAATCCTTCAGGTAAATTGCCCATGAGTTTCCCAAAAAGTGTGGGGCAAATTCCAGTTTATTACAATTACAAAAGTACCGGAAGACCTTATGATCCCAACTCCAAGTGGACCAGCAAATACATTGATGAACAAAACAACCCGCTGTTCCCGTTTGGTTTTGGATTGAGCTACACCACTTTCGAATATGGGGAAATCCAATGCGATAACCCGGTTTTTAAAAAAGGAACTCCCGTTCAATTGCGCGTAAATGTGCGCAATACCGGAAAATACGATGGCGAAGAAGTTGTTCAGTTGTACATCCGAGATGTGACGGCTTCGGTTACCAGACCGGTTCGGGAATTGAAAGCCTTTAAAAAAATCAAGATACCCCAAGGAGGCAATGAAACCATTTCGTTCTCCCTCACCGATGCAGACTTTAGTTTTTACAAAAAAAACATGCAATTCGGGAGCGAAGCCGGGAAATTTGAAATTTATATTGGGGGTAGCGCACTCGCCAGCCGAAAACTAAGCATCGAAATGAAACCTTGAGGTGTGAAGAAACAAAGAATGGGAAATCGACTCTAATCTTTTCGATATCAAGTGACAATCAATTGGGAAGCCTTTTCAAAACGGATTGCTGTTTAAAAATACCTGGTTAAACAAAAGAAATAGGGGGTTGCACGGCTTTTTTGGTGAAATTTGTTTCTGTGTGATCCCTTTTCTTTTAACTTTTAAAATTTAAGAAGAAAATAACAAGTTTTCCGGGAAGGACTGGCAACAGAATACCACGCAAAAAAGTTAAATCATTGTACATTTACCCGGTACAATCTTTAAACAAATCTGCATTTCTGTTATGACACGAAAACACATTTTCTATATTTTGAGCATCTTGGCCATTTTGGCTCTGGCTACTCAACCGTTGGAAGCTCAAAGCCGCAAAAAATCCCACAGCAAACACAGCAAAAAAAAGAAAAAAACCAAAAAAGAAGAGGTCAAAGAGGAGACAACCTATCGACTTTCCGATCATCTCTGGTATGGAGGGTCTTTGGGACTTGGCCTAAATGCTTACCAGGGCGTAAACACTTTTGGTATCGGTGTGGCGCCGATGGTTGGTTACAAAATTCTCCCTTTCCTGTCAGCAGGCCCCCGCGTCTCCTGCTTCCTTACTTCCGTTAAAATTCAAGGTTACAAACCAGTCAACCTGTTTAATACCGAAATTGGGGCATTTTTGCGTGCCCATGTGTACGAAGGGTTCTTTTTACAAGGGGAAATTTCAAGGGAGTTCTATCAAGACCTTGGCGGGGCGACAGGCAATGAATTCACTAAGGTAACCTTTTCCAGAACCAATCAATATTTGGGGGCAGGCTACAATTTTGGACGAGGACAGGGCGGAATAGGTACAGAACTGAGCATCATGTACAACATACCAGTTGGACGAGATGTTAATACTTCTGAAAGCCCATTTAGTTATCGTTTTGGGTTAACCTGGAGATTTTAATTCCAGACGCCGCGTCATGAACTGGCATACAGTTTGACGCGGCGTTTTTTTTTTATTAAATTGTATTCCTACCATTTCTAACCAAATTTCACCACCACCACATGATTCATCAAAACCTACTTGATCTTTTGGGCGACCAGGCCGCTTATTATCTTGAACATACAAGCCAAACGTTTCCCAAAGCACAGCTGCATGCACCCGACCCCAATCATGTTGAAAAAATCTGGATGAACAGCAACCGATCTGCCCAGGTGCTGAGAAGCATTCAACAAATATTGGGTACCGGGCGGCTGGCCAACACCGGTTATGTAAGCATTTTGCCGGTAGATCAAGGCATCGAACACAGTGCAGGCGCCTCTTTTGCGCCCAATCCCATTTATTTCGATCCGGAAAATATTGTAAAACTGGCGCTTGAAGGCGGCTGTAACGCCGTGGCCTCCACCTTTGGCGTACTGGGCCAAACCGCCCGTAAATATGCTCACCGAATCCCCTACATTGTAAAAATCAACCACAACGAATTCTTATCCTACCCCAACAAGTACGATCAAATTCTGTTTGGAACAGTTCAGAATGCCTGGGATATGGGCGCTGTTGCAGTGGGAGCCACCATTTATTTCGGGTCTGAAGAAAGCGGCCGCCAAATCATCGAAATCAGCGAGGCCTTCGAAATGGCCCACGAATTGGGCATGGCAACCATTTTGTGGTGCTACACACGCAACAGCGCATTTAAAAAAGACGGCATTGATTATTCAACCAGCGCCGACCTTACGGGCCAGGCCAATCACCTGGGCGTAACCATCCAGGCAGATATCATCAAACAAAAATTGCCCACCAACAACGGCGGATACACTGCCCTCCAATACGGCAAAACACACCCCAAGGTTTACAGCGAACTGACAACCAACCACCCAATCGACCTGTGCCGCTATCAGGTTGCAAATTGTTATATGGGACGGGTAGGCCTCATCAACTCGGGCGGAGAATCCAAAGGCGCCAGTGATTTACAGGAAGCCGTTGTAACGGCAATCGTAAACAAACGCGCAGGAGGAATGGGACTAATTTCAGGCCGGAAAGCATTTCAAAAGCCTATGGAAGAAGGGGTTGCCCTGTTAAATGCCATTCAAGACATTTACCTGGATCAGCGTATTACATTGGCCTGATTATTTTGCCTGTACTTTGCGTATTGCGCGCGCAGGTGCGCGATACGCAAAGCGCAGGCATGAGATAAAATACGATAAATAAATTTAATTTAAAATAATTTTTAATACATAATGTTTTGATCCATTAACAATAGACACCCAGTAGAAACCTGGCATCCAGTTGGCGCACGGAATTCCATAGGGAAAATCAGGACTTGCACATTGGTGTATCAAACGGCCATAGGCATCCCGAACCTGCAATTGACAATCGGGAATAATCGCATCCGAATAATAAACAGTTGTCAACTGATGCGCAGGCATCGGATATAAATAAGGTGTTTCAGTTGAAGATGTTTCAACGGGATGGGTGGCAGTTACCCCATTTAACATCACACAAAAATCAAGCACCTGTCCAAATTCAAAAAACTCACAAGGTTCTGGCGGACCATTGAGATCGTTTTCGGTTTTTATCATGCAGCGCATGCGGCAAATGCCTTGTGTAGCGTTCAGTGGAATTTCAATGAAACCACTTGCAACCTGATCATGGGCAAACCCGGGATCGAAACACAAATTTACATCTTCAAATATTCCGTTTCCATCCCAATCCAGGTACACCCGATAAAACAACTTGCTGCTCGCGCCCGAAAATGCAGGTGCAATATGAATCGGATATTTTTCTCCTGCATGAAATTCGGGCAAACTCTGTCCGTTTAAAACACCGTAATCAGCATATCCAGCGCCTGTTAAACCCAGGTCCAGCGACCAATTACCAAGTTCTATCTTGGAAATCCACTGCTTGGAGGCGTCTTTTGCGCCGGAATTACAATAGGCCTTATCTTTACATACCCCGCACCCCTTTGTTTCAGCTTGAAACAAACCCGAATAGACGCTTAAATTTTGAGAACAAATGGTCCGAACACAAAATTCGTATTCGGTACAGGGCTGTAAATCATTCAGAATCAATTCATTTTCCACGGCATTTAGGGAATTCCAAAGGCTGTCTCCGCGAACTCGATATTTTAATTCATAAAGCGCCGCATGGTTGTTTTCCTTCCAGTAAAGGGCAATTTCATGATCCGATAGTACATCCAGATGATCTAACACAGGGGGCAGGCAACAACCTTGAGTGCGAAATGAGGATGGGTAGGACCAGGCACTCCAAAGGCTATCGGGTATACACATGCTCCGAACCCGATAAGTGTACCATTGGCAGCTATCCAGGCCGCTCAGTTTCAGATAAGGATAATTAAGTGTAAATGTTTTTACCAGGCCTGCCTGATTTTGCAATTCCAATTCAAAAAATGCCTCCTGATTTGAAGGGTTTAACCAGCTAAAACCGACTTCATTGGTAGATTGAACCGCATTTTTCAAGGAAAAGGGCGCTTCACAGGCATTGCACTGAGATTGAAATCCCTGCATCATCGAATATACATTCAAACGGCCTTCACTGGCAGTAAGGCCTTGGAGCCCGGATGTTGGGATGGTGTTCGATAGCAACAGGTCGCGCGCGCGCAATGCGGCCCCCGAAGGATCGGAATAGGCCTGTGCGGTCAGTTCGGAGCAAGGCGCTGCATACAACAACCCGAGTGCACCGCTTACCTGGGGTGCTGCAAAAGAGGTTCCATCAAAATAATCGTAGGATCCGGAAGCGCTGGTTGAATAAACTTCCGCTCCGTAAGCGCCCAGGTCGATGTTGACGGGTCCCCAGGCAGCCTGCGCGGCTTTTTGATTCCATTTGTTCAGGCTGGTGACCGAAATCAGGTAAGGGCTTGGGCAAGAAGTAGGGAGGTCTCCATTTTCATCCACGTTGATGGGAAGGTTGGCTGTTGCGGCAACGGTCAGAATACCGGCAGCGCCCAGCGAATCCAGCACGGCGCACCACAGCGGGGCATCGGAGGGTTTTCCGTAGTTCAACCCCCAGGAACAATTCACCGCAACCACCATAGCACCCGATTTCCCTTGGGTAGCATTGTATAACTTTCTGGTTCTGAGTATATAATCATATGCCTTCAACACATAAGCCTCTGTATTACCCCCAACCACCAGCATCATTTTGGCATTCCAGTTGATGCCGCTAATGCCGATTCCATTGTTTCCCCGGGCGCCAATAATACCGGCAATGGGTGTTCCGTGGCTGCCTCCATTGCCCAAAATGACATCCTTATTTGAAAAAACATTCCAACCGTTGTAATCATCAATAAATCCATTTTGATCATTATCCAGGCCATCATTGGGGATTTCGGCGCCGTTTTTCCAGCAATTTTCCGACAAATCGGGGTGTGCCACATTAAATCCGGCATCAATAATGGCAATTACAATGCTATCGCCAGCTGGGGTGACACCACCTGTACTGAAATTCCAGGCATCCAGCGCTCCAACATCAGCACCCGGAATTTCACTGTTTTGAAGATGCCATTGCTTGGAGAACAAGGGGTCATTAGGTTCGAAATTAGTCACAGATTCCGCTTTTCGATCTTCCACAACATGATTCGCCTGAAAATGAATTACATCCGGGTTTTGGGCAAAGAAATGGAGCGCCTCTGCCGGGAGCGCGCGTTTGTTACGGGTATGAATGGAGAAAATTCGAAGAACAGGGGAAATGGTATCCACATCCAGGACGGAAGAAGCATCCAAGCGCCAGGCTTGCAAAACCATTGATACATCCTTTCCTGGCAGAATTTGAACCAGGTAGGAGCCTGGAACGACAACGCTTTCCTGGCTAAAACATAAAATGCGACTGCCAAAAAATAAAACCAGTACAGGCAGCGCTATTTTGACAAGGTACATCTTTATGATTTGTGGTATTTGAACCAAATTTTGATTAAAAAAGACGGCTAATTGGACTGAATTCCGATACGCTGGAAGAAACGCATCTGAAAATTTTCAGCAAAATTACCGCATTCTCAACGAGGCTTAACGAAAACTATACATTCAAGTACAATTTTGACAAAAAACCCTACATTGCCGAATGATACCCCTGATACAAACACCAAATAACATTTGATACTTGGCCAAAAGTGGCAGTTTATCAAAATGAAATTTCACAAAATGCATTTTATCCAAATCTTAAGCACATGACGAAAATTCGCCCTGCCTTTTGTGCCCTTCGATCTGTTATGCGATCGTCTTTGGTTGTTTTTGTATTTTTTTTGTTGACCATCCGTATATACGCACAAACCCCATGCGATTGTACCAATTGCCCCCAGTTTATGCCAGATGGTTTTACTGGCAGTTTTTTTATACAGGTTATGAATGCCAGCAACCCCACGCTCGGACAAAACGGTCAGGGGGTATGCGGGGTACATTTGGTTTTTGACCATGAGTATTTAGGTGATTTACAGATCACACTAACCTCGCCATCGGGCCAGTCGGTTACCCTTATCGGCCCTATTGGCTTGTTTGGCCCTACCGATTTTACCACCTGGGATGTCACTTTTTTGCCTTGCGGAGACCCAGTAACGCCCGACCCCGGTTTTAGTAACGTTTGGAGCAACAATCAACCCTGGGGATTGTTCGGGAACTATACAGGAACTTATTACCCCAACAGTGGCTGTTTGGAAAACTTTAATTCAGGCCCTGTAAACGGTACCTGGACCCTTACTGTTGTGGATGGCCAGGCAGTAGACGTTGGCAATTTTACCAATTATGAAATTATATTTTGCGACCCCAGTGGAATTGATTGTTTTTCCTGCGCGGCAAACGGAGGCAACCTAACCCAACCCGATGTAGTTGCTTGTGAAGGTTCGAACAATTTAAACCTGAATTTGCCCCCAACCTACACGCCACAAAGCCCTGCTCCCCCCTCGCCAGAGTATGAGTACACTTACATTATTTCCGGCGCTGGCGGCATTATTCAGGCAATTGACCCGGTGACCGATTTATCCACCTACCCGGCCGGTTCTTATTCCGTGTGTGGATTGTCCTATTTGGCAACGCAAGCCAACCTGATTCCTGATCCCAATGGCGCATTAACCGTAACCCAGCTCACCAATGCCTTAAATTCGTCTCAACCGCCTTTTTGCGGAGATGTAACGCCCAACTGCGTCAATGTGGTCATTAATCCAATTCCAGAAAACGTGGAAGAAGACCAAACGGTTTGTTCTCCGGCTTGTGTGTTGTTTTATGGCACTACTTATTGTCAAACAGGGACCTATGTAAAAAACCTAACCCAGAATGGATGTCCATACACAGCCACACTGCATCTGACCGCCAACCAGCCCAAAACTGTATTTTTAAACGAAACCATTTGCGACGGCGGCTGTTCAAGCAATCCGGCATTTCCGGGCGCCTGCAGTGCAGGAACCTTCCAGGAAACCTTGCAAACCACCGCAGGTTGTGACAGCAACCTGATTCTTACCGTAACCGTACTCAACGTAACAGCAACAATTGTCCCCCCGGCGCAATTGGGCTGCGGCCAAAATTCAGCCCCCATTTCAGGCGCCGGGTCTACCACCGGACTTGGAACCAGTTATTTGTGGACCGCAAGCAATGGAGGTACCATTACAGGTAACCCCAATTTGATCAATACAACCATCGGCAGTCCGGGTGATTACCAACTTAAGGTATGCCGAAATTTCAATGGAGCATTTTGTTGTGATTCTGCCAGCGTGACTGTTACAGTCAACAACAATCCACCTGCCACTCCTGGCGCCATCAGCGGCGGGCCCAACGTGTGCCTTGGACAACCGGCTACATTTAGTGTTGCTGCCGTGCCTGGCACAAGCACTTACTTGTGGACCCTCCCCACAGGCGTTTCAATCACGTCAGGCCAAAACACCAACAGCATTACGGTTTTGTGGAACAACCCCAATTCTGGAAACGTGTGTGTTTCTGCTGTAAATGCCTGTGGAACAAGCCCTGCTACCTGCCAAACTATTAATGTGATTCAGCCGGTAAGCCCTCTTACACCCAACGGCAATGCCAACGCCTGCGCAGGCGGAACCGAACTGTACCAAATTCCAACCATTGCGGGCGCCACTACCTACACTTGGACCGTTACAGCACCGGCCAGCATCGTTTCCGGTCAGGGCAGCAACCAAATTGTGGTCAATTGGGGGCCTGCAGGCACTGGCGATGTGTGTGTAAGCGTGGGGAACAACTGTGGGCAGAGCCAGCCAGCCTGTTTGCCCGTTACAGTATCTGCACCTCCAAGCAAACCAGCCATCAACGGAAGCAATAATGTGTGCGCTGGATCCAACCAAAATTACGCTGTTCCAGGTAATACAGGCGCCACTATTTTCAATTGGACCATCACCGGAGGTACCATCACGAGTGGAAATGGCAGCGCTGCCGTGCAGGTAACATGGGATGCCAATGCAACAAGCGGTAGTATTTGTGTCGTCGGTCAGAATTCCTGCGGTGTAAGTGTCCAAACCTGCCTGAATGTGAGCATTAGTCCAGCCCTTCCCTTGCCACTCATTTCAGGGCCCGCTCAAGTTTGCTCCGGCGCCAGTAACAGTTATGTAATTCAACCGGTTGCAGGCGCAACAGGTTATAGTTGGACTGTACCGGCTGGCGCTGCCATAATTTTTGGACAAAACACCGATTCCATTGTGGTTCAATGGAATACCGCACCTGGTGGCGATGTTTGTGTGCAAACAAACAGCACTTGCGGCGCGGGGCCGCAACAATGTTTTCCGGTTGCAGTGGCCATTCAGCCCATTGCTTTTGCTGGCACCGATGGTAACATTTGCGGCCTGAAATACACCCTTGCCGCAGCCCCCAATACAAACGGAAGCACCGGAACCTGGAACCTGCTTACAGGTCCTGGCACGGCATCGTTTATCAATGCAGCCAGTGATACCACCGACGTGGTGGTCAACACGTATGGGGTTTACCAATTTGTTCGAAAACTCAGCAATGCGGGATG
>JAGWYI010000029.1 GCA_018969455.1 Bacteroidota bacterium
GGGCAGACGCTGGTTGTGACAATATGATAAAATTGAGAGTGGCCTACAAAAACGGTAGGCGGACCCTCATCCGAGAACTCCTCAAAAACGCCGCATGATGCGACATTTTGAATTACACCCGGCCCATGTGCAATTTTCATTACCAACAGCATGCATAAGCAATGATTTGATGTCGCAAAATGTGTGTGGATGTTTTTATACTTTACGCCGCCAGATTTTGTGCATAACAATCTTTATAAATCAGCGAAATCCATCCTGACTAATCCACAAAATCCGGCGAATTCTGGTATAAAATTGCCCGGGTGTTTTATTCCCCGGGCAATTTTTATTTATTCAGGCATTCTGGAGTGGATGGCCATCAGAAACTCCTGTTTTGTGGCTTCATTTAAGAATTTACCCGAATACTCGGCCGTAATGGTGCTTGCACCGTGGTGTTCAACCCCACGTGCCTGCACACACATGTGCTTGGCATCAATGTACACCGCCACATCTTCCGTTTGGAGGGCCCGTTTCAACTCCTCTGCAATTTGCATTGTCAAACGTTCTTGCACCTGTGGACGACGGGCAAAGAAATCCACAATTCGGTTCAATTTTGACAAACCAACCACTTTACCATTCGGGATATAGGCCACATGCGCCACCCCGAAAATGGGCTGGAAGTGATGTTCACAAGTACTTTGCAAAGGAATATTGCGCTCAATTACCAGGCGTCGATACTTGTATTTGTTGTCGAAGGTGGTAATTGCCGGTTTGTTTTGAACATTCAAACCTTTAAAAATTTCCTGAACATACATTTTTGCTACCCGACGAGGTGTTCCTTTCAGACTGTCATCCTCGAGGTCGAGTCCGAGTATATTCATAATGTGGGCAAAATGCCCTGAAATTTGTTCAATTTTTTCTGAATCCGTCAAGTCGAAGGCCTTGGCGTGTAAAGGCGTATCAGAAGCCGTTGAAAAGTGCAAATCACCAAAATCATCCGTATCGGAGTGGGCCGATGAATGATCATTGTGCAAGTAATCAGCCATTAGAAAAGGATTTAAATGTCAAATAAAGATGTCACAAAGACAGGAGCACCATACTCTTGTCTGAGATAAACACTCATCCCCGCCGATTGTTTAACAAATAAAAGACAATTAGCCCAAAAACTTAAACAAAACAACCTTAAACCAGACTTTTGCCAGATAAAATGGCATCAAGCGGCTTCTTCTACCGCTTCCGGTAATAATTGTGCATCTTCCTCGGGAGTATCGATGATGTCGATTTCCAGTCGCAGATTGTCTATGATAAATTCTTGCCGTTCGGGCGTATTTTTTCCCATGTAATAATCGAGCACATGGTCAAGATTGGTGTCTTCAGGCAGAATCACCGGATCCAGGCGAATGCCATCGCCGATAAAATCAGCAAATTCATTTGGGCTTATTTCACCCAAGCCTTTGAATCGGGTGATTTCCGGTTTTCCACGCAGTTTTTTGATGGCAGCCTTCTTTTCGGCATCCGAGTAGCAATAATAGGTATGTTGCTTGTCGCGCACGCGGAAAAGCGGGGTATCCAGAATAAACAAATGCCCGTTTCGTACCAGATCAGGGAAAAACTGGAGGAAAAAGGTGAGCAATAGCAGGCGAATGTGCATGCCATCTACATCGGCGTCGGTGGAAATAACCACACGGTTGTATCGGAGATCATCCATCGAGTCTTCGATGTTGAGCGCATGTTGCAGGAGATTAAACTCTTCGTTTTGGTAAACCACTTTTTTGGTCATACCATAACAATTGAGGGGTTTACCCCGAAGGCTAAACACAGCTTGTGTGTCGACATCGCGTGCTTTGGTGAGTGATCCGCTGGCCGAATCTCCTTCCGTAATAAAAATAGTGCTGGAAAGGCGTTTTTCTTCTGGTCCTTTTTCATTCAGGTGGTAGCGACAATCCCGGAGTTTTTTGTTGTGGATATTGGCCGCCTTTGCACGTTGATTGGCAATTTTCTTTACATCTGCAATTTCCTTGCGTTCTCTTTCCGATTGTTGGATGCGCTTAAGCATCTCCTTGGCAAGTTCGGGGTTCTTGTGAAGGAAATTATCGAGTGCTTTGCTCAAAAAATCGGCCATCCAGCTTCGAATAGCCGGCCCGTCGGGCGCGATGCGTTCGGAACCAAGACGTGTTTTGGTTTGGCTTTCAAAAACAGGTTCTTCTACGCGCACGGCGACAGCAGCAATAATGCTCTCCCGTATGTCTTTGGCATCAAATGGTTTCTTAAAGTGGTCGCGCACAACCTTCACCAGGGCTTCCCGAAATGCATTGAGGTGGGTTCCGCCCTGCGTTGTATTTTGTCCGTTTACAAATGAGTAATACTGCTCTCCGTAGTGGTCGCCATGTGTCATGGCAATTTCCACATCTTCACCTTTCAAATGGATGATGGGGTATCGAACATTTTCGCTCGAGGTTTTTTTCTCCAGCAGATCAAGCAAGCCGTTTTTGGAAAGAAACTGTTTTCCGTTGAAATTAATTTTCAGTCCCGCATTGAGGTAGGCATAGTTCCACAATTGCTGTTCCACAAATTCCATAACCCAACGGTAATTCCGAAACATCCCATTGTCGGGCCTAAAATGGATTTTGGTGCCGTTATCTTCCTTGGTGGCTTCAATTTTACTTTCTTTCTTAAGCAATCCGAACTGGAAATCGGCACTCTTACACTGACCATCGCGATACGCTTCTACCCGAAAACTCTCGGAAAGCGCATTGACGGCCTTGGTACCAACCCCGTTCAAACCTACCGACTTTTTAAAGGCTTTGGAGTCGTACTTGGCGCCGGTATTGATTTTGCTCACCACATCAACCACCTTGCCAAGTGGAATACCCCGGCCAAAGTCGCGTACGGTTACGCCATTCTCATTGATGCTCACCTCAATTTGTTTGCCGTAACCCATGGCAAATTCATCGATGGAATTGTCCAAAACCTCCTTGATCAACACGTATATGCCATCATCAGGACTGGAACCGTCGCCCAGCTTCCCTATGTACATTCCCGGACGCAAGCGAATGTGCTCGCGCCAGTCAAGCGATTTAATTTCGTCTTCGGTATATTTAACTTCAGCCATCTTTTCTTTCAATTAATCCGATTTTTTCAAATCAAACGGCAAATTGCCTTAAGTGGTGATCAAGGTGTTTGGTCATTAAAAAACCCCATTGGGCAGTACTCAAGTTCCCAAATGCATGATGCCTTGGCCAGGTTCTTCCAACGCCCAATTGATAGGTCTCTTCCAGATTTTGGAGCAAACGCTGCTTCTCGGTTTCAAAATCGCAAGGATGTGATACAATGAAACCCTTGGGAGCGGGAATTGATTTTGGAAATGGCCTTTTCATCAATACAAACCAGCGTATGGCAGGACGAAGTAAATCGCTGCCCTCTATTGGCAAATGGATCTTCTCCATGGCACATTCCATAGGTATGCTCACATGAGCCAACATTTGGCTTACCTGCATTTTCCCCCAAATCGGCTGCGACTCGGGTGTCAACAACTCCACACGATCAAGGATGTACTGCAAGCATGCAAACGAAAAAATGCTCTTGTCAAGCATAACGATTCATTATAACCAAATCTTTTTAGGGTTCTAAAAGGCTATGGGTGTTTATTTTGCGCTGACGCGCATTGTAAAATCGGCACAAAAATAACTTTTTGTTTTAAAAAAAACAACAAAACACAAAATATTTTTATAAATTTTGCCATTAAGCCAATTCCTGCTTCCGGTAGGAAAAGATCCAAAGCCCAAAGTAGGTAAGCAAACCATTGAACAAAATGGTCAGGAAGCCTATGTCGAACCAAGGTTTAATCCAGGTTTCAAGGCTCCAGCTCAGCAAGGGGGCCATCAAACAAACCACCAGCACAGGTGAAATTGCAAGTGTTCGCCCGCGGAAATTCCAGGGAAGCTGCCACGTTTTCTGATAAAGCTGCAAACGGGTAGTTAAGCCAAACAAGAACAAACCCAAAAGGGGCCCATAAGTGTATCCGGCAATTCGAAACACCAAATTGATCACTGCATCATTGCTAAGGGCGTCAAGTACCAGGATGATTCCTACAAATGCGAGGGAAAATCCCAAATGTACCCGGGTACGCACCCGCCGCTGGCGCCGGTAAAAAGCGGCTTTTTGGGCCGTTGCATCTGCAGCATAGGGATCTATTTCGGGCTGTTGCTTTTCAAAATTGAGAAAATCTACACAAAAACTGGTTGTTAACGCCGTTAAAGCCGAATCCGAACTCGCGTAGGTACTGGCAATCAACCCCAAAATGAAAAATATTCCGGCTCCAACACCTAAATGGTTAAACGCAATTTTGGGATATAAATAGTCGGTTCGGGCAGGAATCTCCAAACCCAAAGAATTTGCATACAGATACAACAAGGCGCCCAGCGCCAAAAACAAGAAATTGATTACCACCAGATAAAGGCAAAAAACCAACATGTTCTTTTGCGCCTCCCGTATGTTTTTGCAAGCCAGGTTCTTCTGCATCAAATCCTGATCCAGGCCAGTCATGGTAATGGCGATAAGTGCACCCCCCACAAATTGCTTGATAAAATGATTCGGATCGCTCAAAAAGTGATCAAAAAAGAACACTTTCCCATACCGGCTGCTCATTACAGCCGGAATAATTTCCAAGGGTCTCAAATTGAGCGCGCTCCCAATAGAGGTCACCGTAAATACCAGCGCCGCCAGGAAAAACGTCGTCATGATGGTGTCTGTCCAGATGATGGTTTTCAAACCGCCCTGAAACGTATACCCGTAAATAAGCCCCAACATCAGCAAAACGGTAAAAAGAAAAGGAATGCCGAGGGGAGCAAAAACAAATACCTGAAGCACTGTGGCAGCCAGATACATGCGTGTCGCCGAACCTAATGTGCGGGAAAGAATAAAAAAACCAGCGCCTGTTTTATAAGCGGCATATCCCAAACGCTCCTCCAGATACCCGTATATTGAGGTTAGCTGCATGCGATAATACATGGGCATGAGTACCGTGGCAATCACCAGGTACCCAGCCAGATATCCCAAAACCATCTGCATGTAAGAAAAGGCCATGTTCAGTCCCGAACCACCCACTTTTCCCGGAATAGAAATGAAGGTGACCCCGCTGATGCTGGTTCCAATCATGGCATAGGCCACAACATACCAGGGCACCTTTCGGTTGGCCAGAAAAAAACCCGCATTCCCTACATTTCGCCCGGTAAACCAGGCTACTGCCACCAACATGGCGAAATAGAGAAACAGGATTATCAGTACCAAAGCAGGCGTCAATTGCATAAATTTTTCCTTTATACGCCAGGCGCAAGGGCCGACATAAGGGTGTAAAGGTAAATTATTCCGTTTTTTATTCCTATTTGTTCTTGTACAAACGGCGGAATTCCCGAAAAGATATCATGCGCTGCTGGTCTTCATCCCACAACTTGTGAAAAATACAGCGCAAACTTTCCACAAATGTAATTTTATTGGCTACCCGATCAAGAATGGGGTTTTCATGATGACACTTGGCCAATTGATAATTCGGAATCAGGGGATTCAGGTGATGAATGTGGTGATATCCAATGTTTCCGGTCAACCAATGAAATAATTTGGGCAATTGATAATAAGTACTCCCCTGAATGGCCGCTACAACATAATCCCAACGGTCTTTCCATTGTTTGTAGGTGGTTTCATGCTGATGCTGGATGTAAAAAAACCAAATCGCAATCACACCAAACAGTACCAAAATGGGCAAATGCACAAACAACAAAGCCTTATAGCCCAACAGCGCCACAATCGCAGAATGAATCAGTACCAAATAGAGGTTGTTTAGTAAAAGCGCACGATGCGCACGCTCCCAACCCTTGAGCCGAATCAGCGGCAAACGATTGTTAATCAAGATGTACCACATCGGACCAATGATAAACAAAATGGGGAAGCTGCGAAACAACTTGTATTTGGTTCGATTAAACCACGACATCGACTGGTATTCGGATACTGTGTAGGTTTGAATATCGCCAATATCCCGATGTTCCCATAAAATGCCATTATGGCCATGGTGAAAATTGTGCGATTTGGCCCAGTAACGATACGGTATGAAACTTAAAAAACTGCAAATCTGACCAATAATATCGTTGGCAGTTCGGCTACCCGTAAATGATTGATGGCCGCAATCATGTTGAATGATGAATATCCGAACCAAAAAGAAGGCATTTACCAAGGCAAGCCCCCACGTGAGCCAAATGGATATTCCCATTGTCAGATACATCAAAACCCAAATGGCAATAAATGGTAAAAAGGAGCTCAAAATTTGGGCGATTGCTTTGCGGGTATTGGGGAGCTGGTAAGGTTTGACCAAGGCCGGAATTTGGTGAAATACAGCCGGATCAAAATTTGGAGACTTTGTTCCCATGCGAAAATAAACAAAAATTTAATCAGTGCCTTTCAAGACACCCAGTTGAACAAGGGCGCAAAATCTGGTATTTTTTTGATTCGCCCGACATCCATTTGCAATTTTTTCAACAAGTGCTGCGGGATGCGCTTAATTTACAATTTGTATGCCGCCCTGTAACCAACGCGTCTCGATGCCTTGCTGCTGATTCACGAACGTGGCCCGCACCCGGTAAACATATACACCCGGACCAATAGTAAAGCTTCTGCCGTCCAGGGGCAATAACCGACGGAACAACAGATTTCCCCATCGATCATACAACCAACATTCAGCCGATTCCAACAAACAATCGGAAAACACTTGAAAACTGCCGTTTTCCGTGCCAGAATTGGGCGCTATTACATTGGGAATAAATATTTTACAAGGCAAACATTCAGAAAAACTCACCAGGATGGTGTCGGCCAAAACACAGGTATTATTTTCATATTTTATTACATACGCATTTGGGTGACTTACTTCAATTTGCGTCGAATTTTCTCCTGTACTCCACTGAAAAGACAGGCCCAAATTCGAACCCTTTGGCGCCAACAACAGTTTTGCTCCCGTGCACACGGTGGTATCTGCCCCCAAAGAAATGCTGGCCTGCGTCACAAAGGTAAGGCGTATCGAATCTTCCAGCGAACATTGAGCCGAATCGGTTACGGTTACCCGGTATACCCCCGTTGTCATGGCCTGGAATACCGATTCCGTGCTGCCATTGTTCCAGGCATAGTGCAATTCTGGCGAGAATCCGGCCCTTAATTCGTAAGCACCGGTTTGGCATAATACCGTATCATTCCCCAGATTGACTTTCGGAGGGTGATCTACCTGAATATATTTCAAGGTAGTATCGGTGCAGCCTGCCAATTCCCAAATGTGGTACACCGGAAAAACGCCCGATTGATTGTATTTCACAATGTCTATGCCGGCCCCACTTCCATCTGGCGGAATGGCGCCGGGAAACAACCATTTAGAGTTTCCGAATTGAAATGGCGAGACCCCCGATTTTCGTAAAAATTGCACCTTGCTTCCCGGACAAACCAAACTGTCGCTCATGGAAAACTCGGCATTCAGCGGCCCCGGATCAAAACAATAATCCGCTTCCTCTATTGGCATTATTTGATCGAAAAGGGTATCAGGACGCAAAATGTTAACGCTTTTTTGCCTGGTTTCTATTGGCGAACCTTGAAAAAGCGTATCATATAAAACAATTTTGCAGGCTTGCTTTCCCGGACAATCGGGCCAGCTGCCATCCGACTTAGCTTGAGCCAACAAAAAACGGTCGGAACTGAGGTTGCTCAAACGCACAAATTGATCGTTTCCAGCAGGCTCCATTCCTTCCCCAAACAAGGCATCAAGGAAAATCTGTTGGTTCAGCAATGACCCGTCCAAATTCAGGCGCAACCACAGACGCCCACCTCCACCCGGAAAAAAAGTGGTCATCAGCGATTTTCGATCCGTTGAAATTGCCAACTGACCCGGAGAAATATCCTTCAATACCACCGCCTTATTGCCCAAACGAAGATCTTTAAACCAAATCCAGTTAAACTCAGCATCCATTACGCCCATGCCGGTCCAGTCTACATTTTCCGAACGCGCCAAAAAAGCAATTCTTTGATCGGGCAACACCCGGATAGCCTGTATAAAAAGATGGGCAAAAAAGCGTTTTTGTACCACATTCCCGTTTGCGTCCAATTGGATCAATACGGTATGATTGGGGCCAAAAGACCCGCCTCCCGCTTGCTTTTTCTCTACACCCACTGCCAACAGCAATCCAGACTGATAAGGCGCCATCGCAAAAATGCGGTACAAGTCGAAATTTCCAGCGGCATACTGATTTTGCCAAAGAGCCTGACCATTGGCATTGATTTTTGCTAGGTACAAATTTTCCGTGGGGCGATGGTATCCGCCCAGATAACAACCGTCTGACCCCAACTCTAATGCATTTTGATCGCTGGTATTTGGGGCTAATACAGCCCACTTGACCAACCCACTTGAATCAATGCGCGCTAAAACCTGACCCAGATGCGCCGTTTTTTGTTCTTTTTTGGTGTGTAAATAGGCTCCACCATCTGCTAAGGGACGCACATTCCATCCACTTGGGTAAAAAAAACTCGTATCCGTGCAATCGTACCGCCTGGCCCAACGTAAGTGGCCATTTTGATCTGATTTAAGTAAAAATGGAAATGGACGCCCATTCCGGTACTCACCCGTGATGAAAATATGGCCCGAATCATTGATTTTTACATCCCGGGCAATCAAATACTGGCCCAATGGGTCGGAAAAAGCACGCTGAAATACCTGCGCATGCAATTGGGGGCAGATAAAAAAAAGCAGTTGCAATAAACAGAGGCGCATTTATGCTTGTTTTTGGAATGTTATAACAACAGGGATTCCAAAAATACGTCGTATCCTTGATATTTGCATGGCGGAAAGCCAATAACAGGAAGCGGTACATGACCAACGAACAATTTAAGGAGTTTTCTCCCAGTATTCCCAGCGACCCTGGTATTTACAAGTTTATCGACCCGGAAGGTGTCATTTTATACGTAGGCAAGGCCAAAAACCTGCGCAACCGCCTGATGTCTTATTTTGGCGATAAAAAACACCAATTGGCCAAAACCAGGGTATTGGTAAAACATGCGCATCACATCGAATTTACAATTGTCGAAACCGAATACGATGCCCTGCTGCTGGAAAATTCGCTTATCAAAAAGCATCAACCGCGGTATAATGTGATGTTGAAGGACGAAAAATCGCCCCTCATTTACATTTGTATAAAAAATGAACGCTTCCCAAGGGTATTCCTCACCAGAAAACCTTTCAAAGATGGTTCTTCCTATTTTGGCCCCTATTTGAACAAATTTCGGGTGGAGCAAATTGCCGAATTGATCAGAAAATTGTTTCAATTGCGTACCTGCACCTTGAATTTGTCGGTCGAAAACATTGAAAACAACAAGTTTAAGCCCTGCCTGGAATACCACATCAAAAATTGCGCTGCGCCATGCGTCAGTTATGAAACGGAAGCCGCCTACAACAAAAAAATTGATCAGATAAAAAATATCCTTAAAGGCAATTTTTCAGCTGTAAAAAACCATCTGAAAGAAGAAATGCAGCATTTTGCTGAAAAAATGCTGTTCGAACAGGCGCAAATTGCCAAAGAGAAATTGTTGCTTTTTGAAGATTACCAGGGCAAAAGCACCGTGGTGAACCCTGCCATCAAAAACGTGGATGTTTTTGCCATTGCCGATGATGAAAATGAAGCCTATGTCAATTATTTGAAAGTGATTAACGGGGCTATCATTCATACCTACACCCTTACCCTTACCAAAAATCTTGATGAGTCTCCCGAAACCTTGCTCTTATTTGCCATTCAAAATTTGCGCGAGCGCTTTCACTCCAATACACCGGAATTGATTGTACCGATGCCCCTTGCCATTCCAGGAGAAGAACACCTGGTTGTTACGGTGCCAAAAATCGGGGATAAAAAGAAATTGCTCGATTTGTCCCAAAAAAACGCGCAATACCATCTGTTGCAGCGCAAAAAACAGGCGGCCAACCAAACCGGCCGCCAAACCTCGGCCGAACGCATTTTGCGCACCCTGCAAACCGACCTGCAGATGGAGGCCATTCCTTTGCACATCGAGTGTTTCGATAACTCCAATATTCAGGGCACCAATCCGGTTTCTTCCTGTGTGGTGTTTCGGAACGCCAAACCCGCCAAACGCGATTACCGGCACTACAACGTAAAATCGGTGGAAGGCCCCAACGATTTTGCCAGCATGGAGGAAGTTGTGTACCGGCGATACAAACGCCTGCTCGCCGAAGGCAGCAGCCTCCCACAACTCATTATCATCGACGGCGGCAAAGGCCAACTCGGCGCCGCCATGAAAAGCCTGCGCAGCCTCGGCATCGATCAGCAGGTGACGGTCATCGGCATCGCAAAACGATTGGAAGAGCTCTTTTTCCCCGACGATCCGGTACCGCTGTATATTAACAAAAAATCGGAATCGCTCAAACTCATCCAGCAGGCACGGAACGAGGCGCATCGATTTGCCATTACCTTCCACCGGAACCAGCGCAGCAAAAATTTTATCAAAACCGAACTGACCGAAATTCCGGGCATTGGCGAAAAAACCGCCGAAAAACTCTTGAAGCAATTCGGCTCGCTTGCCCGCGTACGGGAGGCCGACTCAACGGAATTGGTCAATCTCATCGGGCAGGCAGCGGCGAAGAAGGTAAATGCTTATTTTCAGGGGGAGAATTTAGAGTAATCATTTGCAAGCTGCCTCGGGTACATGGATGATCAGCCAAAGCAGAAAACCCCGGGCAAAAGCGTCTTTTACAAATTGCGTTTTCACCACAGCTTGATTTTGCGCAAGTGTAAGAATCCGGTTAGCGCGCACAATTAGCCGTATTTATTTCGCTCGAAGGTGCGTTTTTCCATGTTTTTATTGCCGATACTGTGGGATGTGCAAATATGCCAACGCATAGGTGGCCTATTCGCCCATCCTTTGTAAGCATCACTTTATTATTTGACCCCTTTAAGAGCCCTGCCCAGGCCTGTTTCTTATCAACTTTTGCTAACACCCAGGCCGTTTCCCCAATAAAACCGCCGAACCCGGGTAAAAACCCGAATTCGGCGGCAAAATATTGCTGCAAACAAACGCTTACCGCGCCTGCAAGTGCTTGATGGAATAGTAGAAAATGGTTCCAAATCCGATGGCAAGCATCGAGTGAAACAACACAAAGGCGGTATTGTCGGTAATAATGCCCACCAAAACAGAGGTGGTGAATACCAGTGCCATAATACCTTCCACGATGGTGATCCAGGATATTTTGCTGGCAACGTAGCTGGCAGATTTGAAACTCTTGTTCTGTTTGTTGATGCCGTATTTAGGCGTACGTACAAAACCGGAGGCTTTACCGCGATAACCTTCAATTACGGCAATCGCGTTGTACAGCGACAAACCCATGGAAATCGGCATAAACGTGATAAACAAACCAAAGAAACGCACTTTTTCCCAAAATGTAACCGGAGAGGTGCGGTGCAGCGCTGCGGTAATGTTGGCAGTGTAAGAAATGCCTACAACCGAAAACAAACCCAAAATGGAGAATGACAGGAAGTGGGTGGAAATTCCCAGTTCGCTGAAGGCAAATGCAAGCGGGATGCTGCTCAATGCGGCAATAAATACCCAAAGGAACACGCCGTAGGCCAGCAACTGGCTGGAAGCGTGGATTTTTTGCATCATATTCAATTTGCCCTGGCTCTCTTTCCAGATCAAACGCAGCAATTTGCGGGCATTTTGCGCGCCGCCTTTGTTCCAGCGGAATTGCTGACCCTTGAGGCCATTCATTTCCACCGGCAACTCGGCCGGGCTTTCGAGTTTTTCCAGGTACTGGATTTTATACCCGGCAATTTGCGCACGGAAACTCAGGTCGAGGTCTTCGGTTAAGGTATCGCTTTGCCAGCCACCGGCTTCGTTGATCACTTTTTTGCGCCAGATGCCAGCAGTGCCATTGAATTGCAACAACAGATTGCCATAAGAGCGGCCTGCCTGTTCTACCGTGAAGTGAACATTGAGTTGCAGTGCCTGCAAGCGGGTAAGGAGGCTGTAATCGGCATTGATATGGCCCCAACGGGTTTGCACTACACCCACTTTGTCGTTTTCAAAGTGCGGCATCGTGGTGCGCAAAAAGTCGGGACGCGGGGTAAAGTCGGCATCGAAAATGGCAATGTACTCCCCTTTTGCGCGCGGCATGGCTTCCTGAAGTGCGCCTGCCTTGTAACCCTGACGGTTTACGCGGTGGATGTGTTCGATGTTGAACCCTTCTGCACGCAGTTCCTCCACTTTTTTCTTTACGATGTCGACGGTTTCGTCGGTAGAATCGTCCAATACGTGAATTTCAAAGCGGGATTTCGGATATTCCTGGGCGGCAACATAATCGATGATGCGCTCTGCCACGTACATTTCGTTGTACATAGGCAGTTGGACAGTTACAAAGGGAACCGATTCATCGTTTGGGTCGTACTGACGGTATTCGATGCTTGGGTTTTCCCGGTGGAACTTTTTGTACAGGTACAGCAGGTGAAATTGCAGCAGGCAGTAAATGGTTACTGCGCTCATGGCGGCGAAATAAATGAGAAGCATCAGGTAGCCAAAATCTACAAAAGCCTGATACTCTAATGCTTGGAAAAGCGAATGGATACCGTACATATTTGTGAATGAATTGAAAGTGCTTTTTAATGGCTCCGGAACACTTTTGTCCGGATGGTTCGGCAGATTAAATCAATTTACCTAAAAGCAGTTATTTCAGACACCCGGCTGCGGTTTCCAGCGGTACAATCTGAAAATGGTACCGATGATTTTCCAGCCGGCGAGCACCGATCCTTTGATGGTTCCCGAAACCTTGCTTTTCCCTCCGCCTCTTTTTCGGTAGCGTACGGGGACTTCGGTGCATTTCAAGCCCAAAATGGCAGCTTTTACTTGCATCTCGACGGTCCATCCGTAGTTCCGGTCTTTCATTTGCATGGCTTGCAAAGCCTGCCATCGAATGGCCCGAAACGGCCCCAGATCGCTGAAGCGGTAATTAAAAAATAGTCGGATCAGTAAAGGCGCCAGCCAGTTTCCAAATCGCTGCGGAACTGTCATGGCACCCGGCTCAAGTCCGCCTTTCAGCCGCGACCCGATTACCAGATCCTGCCCGTCATTCAAAATAGGCGCTACCACATTCGGCAACTCCTCGGGATAATCGGAATAATCACCATCCAAAAACACCACCACATCCGGTTGTTCCAATATGCCCTGTTTTTCCAGATATGCCATCCCGGCCAGACAGGCATTTCCGTATCCTTTTGCCGGTTCATCCACCACCAGCGCTCCGCATGCGCGGGCAAGCTCGGCACTGTTGTCGGTCGACCCGTTGTTGCACACAATAATGTTTCGCAACAGATTTTTCGGCAATTGGGCCAATACCCGGGGCAAAGCTTCACTTTCATTGTACACCGGTATGATCACATCAATGATCGGTACCTGGCCGGATTGAGGAAACATGCGCGTTACACAACAATTTGAACGATAAACAGTTACAAAGACTTTTTACTTTTATGCTGCTGTTTTTACCGTTTGCTCGGAGCCGCGCGCCGTTGCCTTTTGGTATTATCCAGATGCAAAGTTAAGACTTGCGTTAAGAAAAAGTTAAAAGCCTTTTAAAATTAGATGTTAAAGTTTTGTAAACCCCGCTACGCCCGACAAACGGAAGATATTCCTGACATGCCTGAAGCCGCCGAATATTATTTTTAACAGCCTGCAAAAATACAAGAATTACCGAATGATCTACTTTTATTCACCTTAAACTTCTCGCCATCGGGTTTTGCATAAACCAAACCGCCTTCATCCTTTTAATCCTGAAAATCCATCCTGATTTATCCCCAAAATCTTGAAAATCCTGGTATACATTTGCAACATGAAACATCGTTTTGCAAGCATACTAGGATTGGTTCTTTTGTGTCTGGCGACCTTGCACCAATCCTGTCAGAAAGAGCGTTTTACCACCGATCCCAAAGATGTGTTGGCATTCAGCTCCGACACCCTTCGTTTTGATACGGTTTTTACATCGCTGGGTTCGGCTACTCGCCTCTTTAAAATTTACAACCGGCACCATAAAAGCATCCGTATTTCCCATATTTTTCTCGAAAATGGCGCGGAATCGCGTTTTAACCTGAACATAGACGGTATTGCAGGAAACGACCAGCGCAACCTCGAAATCGCTCCCAACGACAGCATGTACGTGTTTGCCGAGGTGACCGTCAACCCCAACGACCCGCCTTCCATCAGTCCTTTTGTGGTGCACGAAAACATCGTGTTTGAAACCAATGGCCAAATGCAAAAAGTGGTGCTGGAAGCCTTCGGCCAAAATGCAGTATACCTGCCATCCCGTTACGGTGCGGGCGGGGTGGTCGGCTACAGCTGCAACGGCGGCGAATGGGTGTGGGACGACCCGCGCCCTTACGTACTATATGGTGTGCTCGTGATTGACAATTGCACCGTTCGTATCCCGGCTGGCGCCCGCATTTATACCCACGGCGGACTCGCAAAAGCCGTGGATCCGGCAACAGGATTATCCTACCGATACAACGATGGATACCTTGCTTTTATCGGAAACGGCAAACTCATCGTAGAAGGTTCGCAGGAAAAACCGGTAATTTTTGAAGACGACCGCCTGGAAAAAGAGTTCGACAAAGACGCCGGACAGTGGACGGGCATTTGGTTGCAGCCAGGTACCCGTGGACATCAAATATCGCATTGCATCATCCGAAACTCCATCATCGGAATCCGGGTAGATTCAGCAGCCGATTTAACCATTCGAAATAGCCAAATTTATAATACCGCAAGTAGCGGCCTACTTGGCGTACACGCTACCATTACCGCCGAAAACTGCCTTTTTTATCGAAATACAGGCTACAGCATGCAATTTGAATACGGGGGAAACTATACCATAAATTATTGTACAGCAACCAGTTACGGCGTAGATGGCGAAGCGCTTAAAATGGGCAACGTGCGCTGCTACAACGAAAATTGCGACAAATTCGATGTGTATAAACTCACGGCGCGCTTCAAAAACTGCATTTTTACAGGCAGCAAAAGCGATCAAATTACCCTTTTAGATCGGGTAAATTCACCGCTTACGTTTGATTATAAACTGGAGAATTGTGTCGTTCGGGTGCAAGATCTTCCGAAGCCAAATGCCTACCCCGATTTTTTCGAACATTGCCAACCTTGTTTGAATGTAAAATTCAGCGACATACTATTTGTTAACATCAATGAAGATGATTTTCACCTCGATACCCTCAAATCTGTCGCCAACCGGTACGCACTGCCAATCCAGGGCATCGACAAGGATTTAGACGGGAAAAACCGGGATGCCGTGCAGCCAGATGCTGGCTGTTATGAGATTGAATTTTAAGGGAAATTATTCGTGCAACCTGGAATTGCCTTTTCGCCGCCATGCTTTCTCCCTCAGCTTTTTAGCGTCGATTTTCTTACGGGTCTTCCAAATACCTGCAAAATCAGACGGCTTTTCCCCAGGAAAATATTCCTCAGGAACCATTGCATCTTCTGTGGCATCTGGCAACTCTGTAGAATCCGTCTCACTTCGTTCAACGGCTTCAACGTAATCGATCGTTTTGAGAAATTCAG
>JAGWYI010000625.1 GCA_018969455.1 Bacteroidota bacterium
TACTAGATATTGTATTCATCCAATCTGCGCCATTTTGAATCAATTCAGTGCTAAAAGCGGCTCTGATGGCATCTCTGGAGCCGGTAATCTGGAATCCTCCCTGGTATTCAAAATAATCTTTCATCACATTCCATGCTAACTCATGGGTATATTCAAAGGCCTGAATCAAGCCCTGTTGCTCCAGGTTGGATAATGGCCGCTGTCTGTAAATTCCCACCGCATCTGTTAATTGGGCTAAGGCTTTCGAATAGTTTGACAGCCGTTGTACCCATCGAATATCTTTATCTTGCATTATTAGGTTGTTTTCGCCATTTTATGCAAAGTTAAGTCAAATCTGACGTTTTCAATGGTTTACGATACTGCGCAAGTAAAAAGCCTGGCACTTTCGAATGGATCTTCGGATTGGGTGACTGAAATGGAATGTAGGACGAAATTAAGCCATGTCACGTAATTCTGAGAAAGGTGTTTTAGTTTTGTTTCCCCTCTGTTCAAGCGGTGCCAGTTAAAATTATAATTATCGGTTTCAACGGAAATAATCACAGAATAACAGGTAAAAAACACGCAATAAATCCAATTTTCCCTGAAAAAACAGATTTTTGCCCCCTGCTTCGTTCAAAAATACCGCAACATGTTCAAATACATACTTCCTGTTTGTATGCTCCTGGGAAGCATTGTCGCCAAAGCCCAAACGCCCGCAGCCGACAGCGCCTTCATCCGCGACAATTTCAATAAAAAAGAAGTGATGATTCCCATGCGCGACGGAATCAAGCTTTTTACCACCATTTACAGCCCCAAAAACAAAGACCAGAAATACCCGATTCTGCTCAACCGCACGCCGTATTCCTGCGCGCCTTACGGCAAAGACGCTTACCGCCAGAATTTTCAAAACATGGAACTGGCACGGGCAGGATATATTTTTGTATATCAGGATGTGCGTGGCCGGTACATGAGCGAAGGAGCATTTGTGGATGTGCGTCCATTTAATCCAGACAAGCAAAAGAAAACCGACATCGACGAGGCCAGTGATACGTACGATACCGTGGATTGGTTGCTCAAAAACGCGGCCAACAACAATGGCAGGGTAGGGGTGTATGGCATTTCTTATCCCGGGTTTTATTCTACTATGGCCATTTTGGCTGGACATCCGGCCATCAAGGCCGTGTCGCCCCAGGCGCCTGTGACCGACTGGTTTAAAGGCGACGATTTTCACCACAATGGCGCTTTTTGTTTGATGGATGCCTTTGCGTTCTATTATGCCGCCGGTTTTGGCTTGGGTCGTACGGGCCCGGAAACCAAGCACGGACGCCCTTTTACCGGCTGGAACACGCCCGATAATTATCAGTTTTATTTAAAAACGGGCGCTTTGCCCAATTTCAAAACCCGTTTTGTCAAAGACAGCGTGCCCTTTTGGGATTCTTTGATGGCGCACCCCAATTACGATGCCTGGTGGCAGGCACGCAACCCGCGCCCGCATTTGAAAGACGTTCAGCCTGCCGTGATGACCGTAGGTGGCTTGTTTGACGCCGAGGATTGTTACGGCGCCTGGAACGTATACAAAGCCATTGAAAAACAAAACCCGCGCGCCCAACCCAATTATCTCGTCATGGGCCCCTGGGTGCATGGCGGATGGGCGCGTACCGAAGGCGACCACCTCGGGCGCGTACATTTTGATCAAAAAACCGCCGAATACTACAAAAGCCAGGTAGAATTGCCGTTTTTTGAATATTATTTGAAAGATAAAGGCACCCTTGAAATGGCTGATGCCTTGGTGTTTCAAACCGGCGAAAACGAATGGAAACGCTGGTCGCAGTGGCCGCCCATAGAAGCACAACCCGTCATTTACTATTTCCAGGAAAAGGGCGGCTTGTCTACCGAAGCGCCGCTGGCATTCCAGGGTTTTGATGAATATCTGAGTGATCCGAACAAGCCAGTGCCCTACACTGAAGATGTTCATTTGCGCCGAACCAATACGTATATGTGTGATGATCAGCGTTTTGCATCCAGGAGGCCGGATGTTTTGAGCTTCCAAACCGAAGTTTTGAAACAAAAAGTGGCCATTGACGGACCCATCACTGCCGAAATTTACCTCAGCAGCACCGGCTCCGACGCCGATCTGGTGGTCAAATTGATAGACGTTTATCCGGATACCTTGTCGAAGGTAGAAGACGGCGTACCCATGGGCGGTTACCAAATGTTGGTGCGGGGCGAAATCATGCGTACGCGCTATCGGAACAGTTTTGAACGGCCCGAGCAATTGTATGAAGGCAACATCCATCGGATCAAATTTGAGTTGCCCGATGTGGCCCACACGTTTTTACCCGGTCATCGGATCATGATTCAGGTGCAAAGCAGCTGGTTTCCATTGATGGACCGTAACCCGCAGAAATTTGTCAACATTTATCAGGCCAGCGACGATGATTTTGTGAAGGCCAACCATCGGATTTACCGCAGTGGCCGCAATTTGTCGAATGTTACCTTATCGGTTGTGCGATAGGGTGCATCCTTTTAATCAA
>JAGWYI010000626.1 GCA_018969455.1 Bacteroidota bacterium
CCGCCACCGATACCGAATATGGCTGGAAATGGTACGGCGGCTTGTCGGGCGCGTACTTTAACGGACACCCGGAAATACAAGATGTTCAAGTACAAGTGCTTGATCATCAACATCCTGCCACCAAAAACATTCCCGGCAATACCTGGAATCGCCGCGATGAATGGTACAACTATAAGGAATTCAACCCTAATGTGCAGGTGTTGCTGGCCCTGAATGAATCGTCTTACAAGGGCGGCACCATGTGTACGGAAAATCATAAAGGCGCCGATTGCCACCCGATTGCCTGGTGCCACGAATACGATGGCGGCCGCGCTTTCTATACGGGGATGGGCCATACTGCCGAATCTTATCAGGAAGCGGGCTATTTGCAACACCTGCTGGGCGGTATTAAATACGCAATTCGCAAAAAACGCCTGAATTATGCAGATTGTCGCACCGCCGCCCTGCCCGATCCGACCCGCTTTGTAAAAACGGTATTGGCCGACAACCTGACCGAACCCATGGAGTTCGAAATGCTGCCCGATGGTAAAATCATCCTCATTGAGCGACGGGGCGCGATTAAAATATTTGATCCCAGCACAGGTTTGATCAATATAGTACACAAATTGCCCGTGCATTCGGAAGAAGAAGATGGCCTGTTGGGCCTGGCGCTCGATCCGAATTATGCCCAAAACCACTGGATTTACCTGTATTACTCGCCCGTGGGCGAAGAATCAGCCAATTATTTGTCGCGTTTTTCGTTTGTGGCCGATACCCTCGACCGCGCTTCGGAAAAACTGCTGCTCAAAGTGGCCGTGCAGCGGGTAGAATGTTGCCATGCCGCCGGGTGTATCGAATTTGACGAAAAAGGCGATTTATACCTGTCTACGGGCGACAATACCAATCCTTTTGCCTCGGAAGGGTACGCGCCCATCGACGAGCGGCCCGGACGCAGCGCCTGGGATGCCCAAAAATCGTCGGCCAATACCATGGATTTACGCGGAAAAATTCTGCGCATCCACCCGCAGCCTGATGGGACCTACACTTGTCCGCCGGGCAATTTGTTTCCTGATCCCACCGTTGGCCGACCTGAAATATACGTGATGGGTTGTCGCAATCCGTTTCGCATTTCGCTCGATTCGCGGCGTAATTTGCTATTTTGGGGTGAAGTTGGGCCCGATGCGGGCGATCCCGACACCACCCGCGGTCCGGCAGGGCACGATGAGGTGAACCGGGCGAAGGCCGCCGGTTTCTTTGGCTGGCCGTATTTTGTCGGCAACAACAAGCCGTATCGGGCGCGCAATTTTACCACCGGTGCTTATGGAGCATGGTTTGACCCGGCCCATCCGCACAACTACTCACCGAACAACACGGGCGCCCGCGATTTGCCCCCGGCGCAACCGGCTTTTATCTGGTATCCCTATGGCAATTCTCCGGAATTTCCGCTTTCGGGCAATGGCGGGCGCAATGCCATGGCGGGCCCCGTTTATTACCGCGATATGTACCCGGAAAACACCCGTTTACCCGATTATTACGACGGAAAACTGATTACGTACGACTGGATGCGCAACTGGATGATGGCGGTTACGCTCGATTCCCTGGGCAATTTCAGCCGCATGGAACCTTTTGGCGACAGCATTCGCCTGAGCCGCCCGATGGATATGTTTTTGGATAAAAACGGCAGTTTGTGGGTGCTGGAATATGGTACCCAATGGTTTGCATCTAATCCGGATGCGCGTTTGAGCCGCATTGATTATGTACGGGGCAACCGTCCACCGCTGCCGGCATTGGCGGTTGAGGAACCAGCAGGTGCTGCGCCTTTTGAGGCCGTGTTTTGCGCTGAAAAAACCATTGATTACGATGGAGGCAATCTTTCCTTTCACCTGGATTTTGGCGATGGTAGTCCTGCCGTGACGTTTCAGGCAAAAGCCTTGCCAGCAGCACGCGTTAAGCACAAAAAAAGCAGTGCATGGGCGGGCATTTCGGCTGAGCAAGTGCGGCATTTACCGGATATTCATGCTGTTAAACACATTTATCAACAGGCAGGCACATACGAAGCCGTGCTTTCAGTAACAGATGGACAGGGACTTACCCGTGTGGCGCGTCGCAAAATCGCGGTCGGCAATGCACCGCCGGTGGTTTATTGGGACCTGGGTGGGAAAAACAAGAGTTTTTACAAACCCGGTGACACCTTGCAATATCAGGTGGTGGTAGAAGACGCAGAAGATGGCAGTTTGCAAAAAGGGCAAATTGCGGCGCAATCGGTGGCGACTTCCATTGATTATTTAGAAACCGGGTTTGATATTACCTCCATCGCGCAGGGGCATCAGGCAGCTAAAAGTGCGGCAGAATATGCCCGCGGCAAACTTTTAATTGATCGTTCGGATTGTAAAACCTGCCATGCGGTGGATCGGAAAGTGAACGGACCGGCCTTTCAGGATATCGCCGCGCGTTACCGGAACAATGAATTTGCGGTGCGGGATTTATCGAACAAAGTCATTAAGGGCGGCGCAGGTGTTTGGGGGCAAACGGTC
>JAGWYI010000627.1 GCA_018969455.1 Bacteroidota bacterium
ATACAATAATAATCGTGCCAATGTCGTACTTTTGCCTTCCTTGTTTTGAAAAAAATTGAATGTATATTCAGAATTCAATTTTTTTCGCATATTTAATTGCAAAATCATGCAAATCAATATATTAGCCATAGAATCCTCTTGTGATGATACGGCTGCGGCCATCATTCAGGATGGTGTGGTATTGTCGAATATTACAGCCGGACAGGAGGCGCACGATCAATATGGCGGTGTGGTGCCCGAGTTGGCCTCGCGCGCGCACCAGGCGCACATCATCCCGGTGGTGGATTTGGCTTTTAAAAAAGCGGGTCTGTCGCCTGCCGACATCCATGCCGTTGCCTTCACCCGCGGGCCGGGCCTCATCGGCTCGCTGCTGGTCGGCGCGTCTTTTGCCAAAGGTTTTGCCCTGAGCCACAACTTGCCCTTGATAGAAGTGGATCACATGCAAGCCCATGTGTTGGCGCATTTTGCCGAAGATCCCAAGCCAAAATTTCCGTTTTTGTGCCTCACCGTGAGCGGCGGACATACCCAAATTGTGTTGGTGCGCGACTACCTCGATATGGAAGTATTGGGTACCACCCTGGATGATGCCGCAGGCGAGGCCTTCGACAAGTCGGGCAAATTGCTTGGACTTGGCTACCCGGCCGGCCCCCGGATAGATCGACTGGCTACAAACGGCTCCCCGCGGTTCCCCATGCCCCTGCCCGAAATTCCGGGCCTGGATTTTAGTTTCAGCGGTTTCAAAACCTCCATTCTGTATTTTTTAAAGCGCGAATTGCAAGCCAACCCGAATTTCATCGAAGAAAACCTGTCTGATATTTGCGCTTCCGTACAGCATGGCATCATTCAGATTTTGATTAAAAAGATAAAAAAGGCAGCCAGGCAACATCACATCCAGGAAGTAGCCCTGGCTGGCGGTGTGAGCGCCAATTCGGGCCTGCGGGCCGCTTTTGAATCCCTTGGCGCCCAGGAAGGCTGGAATACTTATGTGCCGGCCTTTCAATATTGTACCGACAATGCCGGCATGATCGGCGTTACTGCGTATTACAAATATATAAAAGGAATATTTACCACTCAGGATGTGGGCTTGTACGCACGCTGACTCATCAGGTTTAAAATTTTAATACCCTCGGCCGCTTCCGGCCATCCAGGTAAGCACTGATAATCCGTGAGGCCTCCGGATCATCAAAGGGGACATTCAAACATTCCAGCAAATCCTCCGCCGTGCCAAAATCCGGCTGATCGGTCTCAAAAAAACCGAAACCGATAAACTGCCCGTCCTGTACCCCGATTACCGCCGTTTCGCCTGGCGTACGCCCCTCCTCCAGGATAAAAAAGCTTCCTTGCAGGCGCCTGTCCAGTTCAAACAACGCCGCCCCTACCCTTTCATTGTAGGCTTCCGGACTTTCTTCGCCCACACAGGCGCCCCGGCATTGTTTGATGCCGTAGTGAAAACAGGCCTTGTCGGAGGCATCCAGGTTGCACAATTTGTAACACAGTTCAAATTGCCGCACCACCGACATCAAGTGTCCGCGGGCGCTGTCGACCTTGGGATAATCGGCCACCAGGTTGAAATTTCGGGCGTTTTTCACCGTTTTTTTGCCGTAAGCCAGGCATAAATAGCCGTTTTGATCGGTATAAGAAAAAATGCCCCCCGAAAATGACCGCATGCGCTGCGCCCGGTTGACCGGCGGCAGCAGGCGCTTGATCTCTGCGCTTTCGAGCAACAAGGCATACAACTCGCTGCCTGTAACTTCATAACTGATGTCGGCCACCCCGACCCGCAATTTTTCCCCTTTCGCACTTTGATCGGCAAAATGCTCAAACAGGCGTTTTTGAATGTTCAAACTTTTGCCCACATACAAAACCTCCCCTTTGGCATTGTGCAAATAGTACACCCCGCAAGCTGCAGGAACCGTATGGAGGCGCTCCAGCGTCACATTTTCGGGCAATTTGGCGGCCTTCACCCCGTGATGTACCAAATCCCTGATGGAATCGCTGCCCGATTGGGCCGCAAGAATGCGTTCGAACAAGGCCACCGTGGCCAGCGTATCATCGAGGGCGCGGTGGCTTTTTTCGGCATAAATGCCAAAATGCTTTTTCAGGTTGCTCAGGCTGTAACTGGAAAGGCCCGGAAACACCTTGCGCGACAAGCGCACCGTGCACAATTGCTTGCGGGAATAGGTATAGCCGAGGCGTGCAAACTCCTCGCGCACAAAGCCATAGTCGAAATTGACATTGTGGGCCACAAAAATGGCGTCTTCGGTGAGTTCTACAATTTGTTTGGCTACCTCGTAAAATTTCGGGGCATGTGCCACCATTTCATCCGTAATTCCGGTAATTTGGGTAATGTTCCAGGGGATGCTGCGTTCCGGGTTGATCAGGGAGGAAAACGTATCCAGCACCCGTTCACCATCGTGCACCACCACCGCGATTTCGGTAATGCGTTCATGCCGGGCCGTTCCGCCCGTGGTTTCAATGTCGATGATCGCGTATTTCTTCATGCGG
>JAGWYI010000628.1 GCA_018969455.1 Bacteroidota bacterium
CAAAACGCCCCTTTGGTTGCGTCGTTCGCGCGGATTGGCGCCGTCTGTACTGATGCCCGGTTTTGAACCGGGTGATAGACAGGTATTTGCCGCAGGCGCCGATGTAAAAAGTGCCTTTGCCTTTTGTACGCAAGGGAATGTGTACCTCAGTCAGTATTTGGGCGATCTGGAGCATTATGATTGCCAAAAGCAATACCATTTGGTACTTGAACATTTATTCCAGCTCAGCGGCGCCCAACCGGAAGCGGTGGTTGCCGATGTGCATCCGGGCTACCATTCCAGCCGCATGGCCGAAGCCCTGGCACAGGAATGGCAGGTTCCATGTATACGCATTCAGCACCATCACGCCCATTTTGCCGCCGTTTTGGTAGAAAATGGGCTGCTAAACTGCCCCGAACCGGTTTTGGGCGTCATTTGGGATGGAGCCGGATATGGTACCGACGGCCAAATTTGGGGCGGAGAGTTTTTCATCCAAAAAGGGCATTCATTCGAACGTTTTTCTCATTTTGACTATTTTCCCGTACTCGCAGGCGACAACATGGCCCGTACGCCTGCCTTATCAGCCTTGAGTCTTTGTCCTGAAGCCGCGCCCCTACTCGAGCCCATGTTCAAACCCGCAGCCTGGAACATTTACGCGCAGTTGCGGCAACAAACACCGCAAAACTTTACATCCAGTGTTGGTCGTTTGTTTGATGCAGCGTCTGCGATGCTCGGGTTTTGTGCCGAAAACCGGTATGAAAGCGAAGCTGCGATTTTACTCGAACAAAATGCCGTGATGGATGCCGCGCCATTTGAAGGAAACTTTTTCCTTCCAAATGGATGTATAGACAGTCGCCTGTTGCTGCTTAAAGTACTCGAAAGCATCCGGAAGGGCATAGATCCAGCGACCATAGCCGGAAGCTGGCATCACACGCTGGTGGAAATTGTCTTCGAAATTGCCCGAAAAAACGGGGCGCGTCAAATCGCTTTTTCGGGCGGTGTTTTTCAAAACGGCCTTTTGGCCGACCTCCTGCAATTCCGCGCGGGCGCCCATTTTGATCTGTATTTTCATCGCCAGTTGCCCGCCAACGACGAAAACATCGCTTTGGGACAAATGGCATTGTATATAAACCATTTAAATGTATAAAACACATGTGTTTAGCCATTCCGGGAAAAATTTCCACCATTGAAACACGCTACGACGGCGCTGTACGGGTAGCCAAGGTACTTTTTGGCGGCATCACCAAAGAAGCCAGTTTGGAAATGCTGCCACAAGCCAAAGAAGGCGATTACGTGCTGGTGCATGTAGGAGTGGCCATTAGCGTGGTAAACGAAGAGGAGGCACAAAAGACCTTCGAATATTTGGCACAAATCGGCGAAATCGACGAATTGATTGAACATACGCAAGTCTGAACCATGAAATTTATCAGCGAATACCGCGATGGCGACCAAGTAGCGCTTTACCTGGAGGAAATACGGCGCTGTGTTACCCAAAATTGGTCTATTATGGAGGTGTGCGGGGGACAAACCCATAGTTTGGTAAAAAACGGCATCCTCCAGCTCTTGCCGCCCGAAGTACGCATGGTGCACGGCCCCGGATGTCCGGTTTGCGTCACCCCCTTGCATTTGATCGATCAGGCCGTTTACCTCGCTATGCAACATGGCGTTATAATGTGCTCTTACGGAGACATGCTTCGGGTGCCGGGCTCAAAATACAGTTTGTTGGAAGCCAAAGCCCAGGGCGCCGATGTGCGCATTCTTTATTCGCCGCTCGAAGCCGTTGCCATTGCACAGGCAAATCCCGACAAACAGGTGGTATTTTTTGCTGTGGGTTTTGAAACCACAGCGCCCGCAAATGCACTTTCGGTGTTGCATGCCCAGCGTGCCGGTTTGAAAAACTATGCGATTTTAACCGCCCATGTGCTGGTCCCCCCTGCCATGGAAGCCGTTATGGAGGATGAAGCCGCTTCAATTGACGGCTTTTTGGCAGCCGGACATGTGTGTACCATCATGGGAATTGGCGAATACGGCCCTTTGGCAGCGCGTTATCGGATCCCGATTGTGGTTACCGGTTTCGAACCGGTAGATCTGGTTCAGGGTATTCTGATGACAGTCAGGCAATTGGAACGCTGTGAATACCGACTGGAGAATCAATACAGCCGGGTGGTAAAACCGGAAGGGAACCCGGAAGCGCAGGCGGTGATTCGAAGCGTATTTGCTGTCAGCGATCGCGAATGGCGGGGCATTGGAACCATCCCAAGCAGCGGCTACGAATTGCGCCCCGAATTTGAAGCATTCGACGCGCAGAAAAAATTTGATTATCCCATCGAAAAAGCGCCCGAAAGTGCCGAATGCATTGCCGGACTGGTGCTGAAAGGCATCAAAAAGCCGCAGGAATGCCCCCAATTTGGCAAAAAATGCACCCCCCAATTTCCACTGGGGGCGCCCATGGTATCGAGCGAAGGCGCCTGCGCGGCCTATTATCATTTTGCCCAAGCCCTCGAAACGCTCGCCTGAA
>JAGWYI010000629.1 GCA_018969455.1 Bacteroidota bacterium
CCTAAATCATTGACGATCAGCGCTCAGCATGACAATGAATGCTGCCTTTCAGGCGGCGTGTGGTATATACTAAACGCTGATTGTCAAGGTTACAGTCCGAAAGGCATACACGAAAGCAAACAGTGCGATGATTAAAAAAAACGCCGGATCGATTTCACATCGATCCGGCGTTGCTTTTTAGGCTGGAATTGCATCAAATCAATTGCGTACAACCAGTTTTTCGCTGATGGTTTGAGCGCCAGCAATCACCTGAACTGTATAAACGCCGTTTTGCAGGTTGGTCACATCCAAAGGCAGAATTTGGCTGCCGCTGAAGTTTCCGTAGTGCAGGGTGCGCACTTCCTGGCCCAGGGCATTAAACAACCGCACACTGATGTCGGCAGGTTTGGTCAGCGCCAAATTCACATAAGTGATGCCGGAAGCAGGGTTTGGCGCGATGCGCAGGGAATTGGCAGCCACCACATCCGAAACGGCCGACACGAAACCATTGGCCACAGCCTGGTCGGCTGTAGTGAGGGTTGCGTTCACAATTTCACCGTCTGGCCCGTAAAGAATGCCCGCAATGTGCATCTTGTCAAAATCGTTGTCTGTACCCAAAGTAAAGGTAAAATTGGCAGTTGCAGTTTCACCGGCTGCTACGGAACCCGGAACACTGTTGTCTAAACCATAAAAACCACCCAAAATGGCGCGTGCCACATCATTATACACCATTTGACTGGCAGGAATGGTGGATGGTTTGGTTTCAAAACCGCCCATTACGCCATTTGCTCCGCCTGCATATGCATTTTTTTGTGCATAACCAGAGGCCGTACCGGTAACTTCATCTTCCAAAATAACGGCATTCAAACGGTAAACGCCAGAAACAGCCTGGGTAAACTGAGCAGATACACTCACTTTCAAGATTCCGGTAGTCGCATCATAATCAGCGCCATTCAGGAGGGTAGCAGGCGCAGGAATGGTCAACTCCTCCAAAATGGGACGTTCAATCGCCGACGGGTCAAGCAATGTTTTGCGCTGCAGCAAAACAGATGGGAATCCTGAAAATCCGGGTGTCGCTGTCAAACCGCCGTCATATTCAGCAATTGCCATCGGGTCGGCGTTGTGTACGCCAATTCCCACAAAATGATCGGGATAGCGATCGCGCATCAAGGCCATGTAAACAATTCCGCGCACACACCATTGGCACCAGGTGCCTGTGGCTTCCTCTACCACCACATGTTTGCCTGGCGCAGGCGTGTATCCACGCAAGGTCGCCACGCCTTCATTGTTGCTTGGGTTGTCATCTGTGCCGCCATTCACATTCGCAATGGTAACTTTCAAATTTTGAGGGCCGTCAATAAGGGTATAAGGGTTGGGCAAATTGGCCTTGTAAACACCCAGCGATGCAATATTCTGATTGGTGATGTTTACGGTTTGCGTGCTGCTGCCATTGTCGAGTATAACATCAAAAGACGTAATCGGATTCACGCCAATGTTGCGTACCGTTGCCGTTACAGGCAATTGATCGCCTGTAAGACCAATGGTACGGGAACTAATGCCATACATCACTGCATCATTGGGCTTTTTCACCAAAGGCGCATAGGTATAGCTCACATCATCAATATAGTAGTGTCCCAGGGAACCACTCGGACCATAAGCAAAGAGGTCGATGCTTGCCAGCTGATTGGATGGATTGGCAAAAGCGCCTACTTCAACATCATCCACCAATACCTTCCATTTGTTGGAACTCAGGTCGGTTACAATATTGAGCTTGAACCATTTCCCAACCGGATAATTGGCATCTACAATCACCGCCAGGGTGTTGCCATCCGCATTTACGTTCAATTTGCCATTCAGGTCGAAGTATAGGTCGGCCGACCATTTTTGACCAGTGGTGGTGTTGGCTTGTACATTGAAGTACGCGCCGCGGCCCGTTACCACATACATCCACATCTGAAGGTTGAAATCGCCCGTATTGTAAGCGCCGCCAAATGGCAGAATTACATCGGAAGGACCGCCGGAAGCAGATGTGGTGTAAAATTTAACAGAGTTGGTGCCGCTGTGGGCTTGTTCGTTGGAAACAGGTGCATCCTCAGATGCCAAATTGCCGCTCCATGTGCCCCAAACTGGAGATGCCACACCAATGGTTTGGCCTACAGTGTAGGATTCAAAATCATCAGAAAATGTAGCTTGGCTGTATGCAATGTTGCTCAACAACAACAGGGTAAGCAGAGAAAGCAGGTAGTTTTTTTGCATAATTGTGAAAGTTAGTTTTAATTGAATCACAAAAATCAAAAATTAATAATTGATCTCAAAGTATATCCTGCAATAAAATAGCCAACTCTCGCTATTATTTAAAAATTATCGGAAGCCTTCCGGTGTTTTCAACAAATACAATCTTGTGGTGGGAGCTATCGGTATTTTCCCGTATGAATCCCTCCGGTTATTCCCGGTTTTCCTCAACAGGATGTCCCCGTTTTGTGTTAATTGTACAAGAAAACAAATTCAACCACGTTAA
>JAGWYI010000030.1 GCA_018969455.1 Bacteroidota bacterium
CGGTATGACTGGCATGTGAGGGCCAACAAAAAATGGATGCAATGGCTTGCGCCTTTGCTTCGGCCCTTGTTTCGGTGGAACCATGATGTGGTCATGGCCTGGGGCGAAAGCGGTTTGCGCAAGGCATGCGCGCACAGGCAAACAAGGGTAAATTCGGGAAATTAACCGGGTTAAATTGCCAGAAATGTGCTACTTTTGCCATGCAATCCGGTTATAATCGGACTAAAAGCATGTCGGAATCACCAGCCCTTGAATGGAAACTTGTACAACGTTTGCAAAAAGCGGATGAGGATGCCTACGCGGAACTGTACGACCGATATGCTGGAATGTTGTTGGGGATGATCATGCGCTTTGTTTCCGAGCAATCGGACGCGGAAAATCTCTTGCAGGATTGTTTTGTAAAAATTTGGCGTCATATTGATACCTATGATGCATCGAAGGGGCGTTTAAGCACCTGGGTCATGAATATCGCGCGGAACACGGCCATTGATTTTACGCGTTCCCGGGCATACCAAAATCCTGTAAAGTCACTGGAGCAGTTGGAAAAAGGTGTGCCGGGGCCGGTTCAGGCTGCACTGAATGTAGATGCTATTGGCATGCGCGAGCTGTTAAATAAAATGCCTCAAGGTCAACAGGAAATGCTGTACTTGGCTTATTTTGAAGGATATACGCAACAAGAAATTGCCGATCGGCTGCAAATGCCGCTTGGAACCGTAAAAGCACGCACCCGTCAGGCGCTCCAGGCCTTGCGCCGCATTTTCGAATCTTCCTGAATGCTGCACCCTTGAAGCCGATTGAGGCCAAAGCTTATGCAAGAAAGGAGTCAATGCGAAGAAAATTTAACATGTTTAATCTTTTATTTTGAAGCAAAAAAGGGAAATATCAAAGGATGATCTGCGCAGCTGGCTCGAACCGGATGCTTCTGATGAATTGTTGAATCAAACCGAAGCCGATTTGATCAGATTTGCAGCGCTCCACGCGGTTGATCCGAACCCGGCTTTGCGTCAAACCATCCTGGATAAAATTTCCCGTCTGAAGCGCCAGACACTTGAGTCGGGCACAATTGATCTTTCCAACCCGCCCTTGATTACCCCGGAATCCAACTATTTGCATTGGCAGGCAGCCACTTCGGCCATTTTACCGCCTGCAGCATGGGATGAGATTTACATGCACCCCATTCGGAGCGACGAAACGGTAGATTTGTTTGTTATTTATGTTTCGCATTTGGTACCGGAGGAGGTACATCACGATGTGCTCGAAAGTTTTTTGTTGCTGGAAGGTTCCTGCCAATGCAACATCACCGACGAGGCAGGAAATACGCGCACCGAGTACTACAGTGCGGGCGATTACATTGCTTTTGCGCATGGAGAGGTACACGATGTGCGCATTACTTCGGCAGAAAGACCGGCAAAGGCCATATTGCAGTGGCTAAAAAAAGCCGCCTGAGGGGTTCAGGCGGCTTTTTTGTTTTTGGCCGGAAATACATATACCGGGGCAGGTTTGATCAGGATCGACGCTTGTCTTTCTTTTCAAATTTATCCCACACTTTCCAGTCTTTTACTTTTTTGCGTTCGCGTTTCAAAAAAATGTAGCGCACAGATACTGCTGCGCCATTCCAGTCGAGCAAATGATCGGCGCCTGTGAGGTGCAGTTCCGGTTTCCAGTCGAGCGCCACATTTAGTCGGCCAATGGAAAGTTCCAGACCGGCAATGGCAGAAATTCCCGCTACGTTTTTAATTACACCTTCGTGGAAGGCAGCATCATTTTTGCCATAATAGTGAAAACCGGCGCCTGTGTAAAAATTGGCATTTCTGAATATCACATTGTGGTGTTTTTCAGCCAGAACGGTGAGGCCCAAATCGGATGATCCAATTGCGGTATGAAGGATTCCTTCGGCAGTCCAGCCATTGGCAATAAACTGTTGCAAGGACAAATGTACCCCATTATCGATCCGGATGCCACCGGCAGTTCGATAGGATTGACCCAAAACGGGACAGTAGTTTAAAAGGAATGCGATTGATGCAATAAACAAAAATTTGATGTTCATAAGGCGGCTTCGTTTAATTGTCGAAGTGAGAGAAAAACGGAGATCAAATGTATCTACTTTTGTGGATTGACACTTTTAATAGATTTTTAACCAAGCCTGCTATTTTGCGTCTGCTTCGATTTCTTCAATTTTACCGGCATGCTATTACACGCTACCAACTTCATGCGCCCGAAGCATATGCCATTGCCACAGCCATGTTGAACGATACGCGCTGGTACTATTCCTTTTGGGATATTGAGCGGATTCGGAAAGCGCTGTTGAGGAGCAAAATGCGGTATACACGCACCGATTATGGTTCTGGCGGTGTAAAAAAGCGCCAATATACCGTTCGGCTGGCCGATGTTGCCCGTCGTTCGGCCAGTAGCCCCAGGAAAGGGCAGCAGTTGTTTAAGTTGGTTCAACTATTGAGGCCAAAAACAATTTTGGAGCTGGGTACATCAATTGGAATTGGAACCATGTATCTTGCCTCCTCTATGCGCAGTGGGACTACCTTAAGTCTGGAAGGCTGTCCGGAAACGGCTGCCATTGCCCGCCGCAACCTGTCATTGTTGGGAGTAAGCCGCACGGAAGTGTTAGACGGCCCATTTGAGGTAAATTTGGCGCCTGTTCTGGAGGCCATACAAACACTTGATTTTATATATTTTGATGGCAACCACCGCTTGGAGCCAACGTTACACTATCTGGAGACTTGCCTGCCCTATTGCACAGACCATGCTGTTTTGGTTTTTGACGATATTTATTGGTCAGAGGAGATGCATACTGCCTGGGAAAAAATCAAATTGCACCCCCGCGTACGCATGACACTTGATTTTTATGATTTTGGTGTAGTGAGTCTCAACCCAACCATACGCACCCAACAACACTGGAAGGTAGTTCCCCTTTGGTGGAAACCTTGGAACCTATTTTAATGCGATCGAACTGTGCAACTTGAACTTACGTATCAGCAAATCTGGAGGATATCGGCGCCCATCATGTTGGGATCGGCGGCACAAAACGTCATTGCGCTCAGCGACGCCGTGTTGTTGTACCATCTGGGAGAGGTAGAATTTGCGGCCATTGGTTTTGTGGGCGTTTTTTACATCACGGTGGCGGCTATCGGGTATGGATTTTCGCGGGGCGGCCAAATAATGATTGCACGCCGAATGGGTGAGCGTCGGCCCTTTGCTGTCGGGTACACCTTTCACGCCATGTTGTTGTTTGAGCTTGCATTAGCGACCCTGATGTGGTGTTTTATGCGGTTTGCAAGTGGGTGGTTTTTCCAGCTTTTTCTCGCGGATGCGCCAGAAATCTATCAAAAAAGTTTGGATTACATCCATTATCGTAGTTATGGTGTGTTTTTCAGTTATGCCGGTGTAGCACTTATTTCCTTGTATTCGGGCATAGCGCGCCCCACCATCATTTTGTTGGATACCATCATTTTGGCCCTTGTTAACCTGACTTTAAATTACGGCTTGATTTTTGGCAAATTTGGTTTACCTGCCATGGGCATTGGGGGCTCGGGATTGGCGAGCAGTATTGCGGAGGGCATTGCCTTTGTTTTTTTTGCGCTTTATATTGTTTGGGATAAAAAGAACAGGCCCTTGCACCTGTTTCGCCTGCATCGCGACCCTGAAATCGAGGCGCCCCAGGCGCAAGCCGCCGTCCCGGGGCAGGAGGCCGATGAAGCCGAGCTGGTATTTCATCCCAACGAATCCATTTGGCAGGTCATGCGGCATCAATTGCGCATTTCCCTTCCGGTGGTGGCGCAGGCGGCTGTGTCGCAGGGGAGCTGGGTGTTTTTCTTTGGCATGGTGGCACATTTGGGGCAGCATGCTTTGGCGGTTTCCAATTTGGCCCGCACCGTTTATCTATTGCTTTCCATCCCGCTTTGGGGCTTTTCGGCCGGGGTAAATACCCTGGTAAGCAATTTAATTGGTCAAAAAAGACAGCAGGAAGTCATGCAGGCGGCCTGGAAAACAGGCAAATTGTGCTGGATTGTTACCTTCCTGTTTGCTGCGCCGATTTTGTTTTTTCCTGAATTTTTCCTGTATCCCCTCCTGGGTAAATCGGACATGAGTTTGATTGCACAAACCCGGCCTGTTTTTTACATCCTGCTAATCATCCTGAGCATGTCGGCCTTTGGTTCTGTGCTCAACAACACCCTGGCGGGGACCGGCGCTACCTGGTATGGCTTCCAGTTGCAGTTGTTTACCATTTCCATCTACATAGGATACATCTATTTGGCAACCAGCGTATTTCATTTTTCGTTGCCGGGGATTTGGGCCGCAGAGGTATGGTATTGGCTGGCAACCATTGCCCTTGCGGTGTGGTATTTGCGTTCCGACCGATGGCACAAGGTTCATTTTTGAAAATGGATACACAGCCAATTGCCGCGTTGCCAGCGTTCGATTTGGGAAAACCCGCGTTTTTCGGCCTCCTTGCGCACCAGATCGCCATCTCGGTCCAATATACCCGAACACAACAACCAGCCTCCGGGCAGTACCTTTTCGTACAGGGCATCCAGGGAAGTGAGGATCACATTGCGGTTGATATTGGCCAAAATGCCGTCAAATTGCGTTTCCGGAACCGCATCCAGGGTTCCACAACGGCTTTCAACCGTGCTAACACCGTTGGCTGTGCAGTTCTCCAGGGTGTTTTCGTATGCTTCGGTTTCAATGTCGACCCCAAGCACGTGACGGGCGCCCATTTTAGCGGCCAAAATGGCCAAAACACCGGTTCCACAGCCGAAATCGAACAAATTCAGGCCGGATACCGGTAGCTTCTCCAGGGCCGCCATACACATCCAGGTGGTTTCGTGGTGGCCGGTGCCAAATGCCATTCTGGGTTGAATGACCAATTCATATTGTACATCCCGAACGGGTTCGTGGAAAGGCGCGCGCACCGCACAAAATTGTTCCACCACCACCGGCGTGAAATTACTTTCCCATACCGCATTCCAGTTTTGGCCCGCCACATGCGATTTTTCCCAGCTGAAGGGAAAAGAATGCTGCAATTCGGTCAAAATGCCTTCCGCAAGGGCGGCATCGGCTTTTGTCGGCAAATAGGCCTTCATGCCTTCGTCGAATTCTTCGAACATTTCAAAATCCGATTCACCGAGGTAAGCCAGCAGAATTTCAGCGGTTTCGGGGTCGGTATACAGGGTAAACTTCCAATAATCCATGATGCAAAAGTACAACCTGTGGGCAATTTGTCGAATATTGTTTTACCGACAGGGTTAAAAAACCAGCTTTGCAAAACATTGTTTTCCAAACACTGTTTTGGCCACAGATACATCTACCTTAAGTTATGAAACAATTTCTGCAATTTCTTTTGCCTTTTGTGGTCAGCGGCCACTTATTGGCCCAAACGGCCACTACCACCATAAGCGGCGCCATAAAAGACGCACAAAGCGGTGAAATTCTCATCGGAGCAACCATAGAGGCACTCGACCTGAAAAAAGGCAACGTGAGCAATGAATATGGTTTTTACTCGCTTACCATACCCCTCAAAAACGACTCCATCTCCCTGCGCTTTTCTTATGTAGGATACATGCCTCAAATTGTTCGGATAAAACCCGACAAGGCGCTTCAGCTGGATGTATCACTGTCTATAAAAGGCTCCGTATTGAATGAAGTTGAAGTGAAAGCCAATGGTTTTCGCGAGAAAATGCAAAGCACAGAAATGTCGGTAGCAACCCTGTCTGCACGGGAGGCCAAGGCACTTCCGGCCTTGTTTGGAGAAGTAGACATTATCAAAATTCTGCAATTAAAACCCGGTATAACACCTGGTTCTGAAGGCACCACCGGACTTTTCGTTCGTGGCGGAAACAGCGATCAAAATCTCATTGTACTCGATGAAGCCATCGTGTACAATGCCAACCACCTTTTCGGCTTTTTCAGCACCTTTAATTCAGATGCGGTGAAAGACCTGAAAGTATACAAGGGCGGGTTTCCAGCCCAATATGGCGGCAGATTGTCTTCCGTAATTGATGTTCGGATGAAAGAAGGCAACAACCAGAAATTCACCGGATCGGGCGGTTTGGGGCTCATTGCCAGCCGACTCACACTCGAAGGGCCGATTAAAAAGGGAAAATCCTCGTTTATTGTCAGCGGACGGCGCACCTATGCCGACATCATTACCCGCGCAGTGAACCGGGCAAATGAAAACAAACCCGATTACAACCCGATTCCGGACTATTACTTCTACGATTTAAATACAAAAATCAATTTTACCCTTTCTCCCAAAGACCACCTTTATCTCAGCGGGTACTTCGGCCGCGACGTTTTTACTTTTAAAAACGAAACCTTCAATTTCCTGTTCGACTGGGGCAATACCACCGGAACTGCCCGTTGGAACCATGTTTATGGCCCGCATCTCTTTTCAAATGCAACTTTCACTTATTCCGATTACCGGTATCGCATTCGAAATATTTTACAAGGATTTTCATTTCGACTGGGTTCCAATGTGAAGGATGCAAATACCAAAATTGACTTTTATTACCAGCCCAGCAATGCCCATACGGTTCGATTTGGGGCGAATGCCACCTACCATCAATTCATCGTGGGGCGCTTAAAGGCCGGAAGCGACGATGGGCAGGTAAATTTCGAGGCCGGACAGAATTTTGACGGTTGGGAGTTCGGCACTTATTTTGCCGACGAATGGGCCCTGGGGAAAGACTTAAAACTAAATTATGGCGCCCGATTTTCTGGCTGGAGCAATCAACCTGCCTTTTACGCCCGATTTGAGCCGCGATTTGCCATCAATTACACCCTCAACAGCGACCTGAGTTTGAAGGGATCTTATTCGCGCATGAATCAATATGTGCACCTGCTGGCCAGCAGCGGGCTTTCACTCCCGACCGACATCTGGTACCCCTCCACCAAAGGCATCAAACCCGAAGTGAGCGACCAGCTCGCCGTGGGCGCATCTTACCTTTTTGCCAATCAGATTCTTGTTACCTGGGAGGCCTGGTACAAATGGCTGCAAAACTCCATCGACTTTAAAGATGGCGCCGAGATTTTTGCCAACAACAATCTGGAAGGTGAACTCACCATCGGAAAAGGATATGCTTACAGCCCCCTCGAATTGGAAATCGAGAAAAAAGAAGGCCGACTCACAGGCTGGATTGGTTATACCCTGTCCTGGGTGCGCCGGGGCGCTTTTCAGGATATCAATGGCGGGAATTATTTCCCAACCCGGTTTGATACCCGACACAATATCAGCGTAGTAGGTATATACAGCCTATCCAAACGCTGGCAACTCACCGCAACCTGGGTGTATACCTCCGGTTATACCAGCTGGCTGCCCATCGGACGCCTGAGTTTTCAGGATGTTGCCGGAGCGCCGCTGCAACTGGTAGTGCCCGTTTACGGCGCGCGCAATACCTTCCGTGCTCCCGCTTATATGCGTGCCGACCTCGGTGTGGTGTGGAAATTCAAAACACGACACCTCGAAAACGACCTGACGCTTAGCATTTACAACGCCACCAACCGCCGAAACCCCTACTTCTTGTTCCTCGACGCCGAAATCCAGAAAGGGGAACCCGTAGATTTTATCACGGGCATCAAAGCCAAACAGGTGTCTTTGTTCCCTGTATTGCCTTCTATTACCTGGAATTTTAAATTTTAACCTCCATCATGCCATTTCCTATGAAAAACATCGGCTTATTTGTCTTGCTTCTGGGCTTGCTTGCTTGCAATCTTACCAAAGAGGTGGAAATTAAATTGCCTGAATACGCCACCCAACCTGTAGTAGAATGCTACCTGGAACCCGGAAAGCCATTCCGACTGCTCCTGAGCAGAAGTTATGCCTTCTTCGATCCCTTTGGTTTAGACTCCTCCTTTATCCAAAAAACCATCATTCAGGGCGCTTCCATACGCATCGAATACAACGGAAATACGGTGATTCTTCCCAACATTCCCTCCATCGAAGCCAATCCTGTCAAATTGTTTAATTACACCGCAACCGAAACCGTACCCGCAACGCCAGGCCTGGAATATACCTTGCACATTACGCTGCCTGATGGCGGCGGTGAAATTACCGGGAAAACAACCATGCAAACCCGGGTTCCCATCGATTCGGTGGTCGTGAGCTTCAGCCCTAATATTGACAGCCTGGCACGTGCGCTCACTTACATCACAGACAATCAAAATACAGTAGATTTTTACCGCAGATTGCTCAATTACAGCACCCTCGACAGCATGCCTGTGCAGGATTTCCTGGCGCCCGACCGAATTTCAACCACCCCGCTTATCGCATTTGGAACCGGATACGAACTTAAGCAAGGAGATACTATATTTAATACAATCTACCACATAGATAAGGCCTATTATGATTTTATCGAGAGTATCCAACTTTCTATTGCAGCCAATTTCAACCCATTTGCCCAACCTGCAAGCATCAAAAGCAATGTAAGCGGAAGTGCCAACCCGATCGGAATTTTCACGTCGCTGGTGTACGACCGGGATACCACGATCGTACACAAATAATTTTTTTAAATTTATAAAAAATTCAAAGCCCGGACTTTACACGAAAGTCCGGGCTTTTTTGGGTATTTAAGGCCGCATTACGGCAGGTTGACCGGTCGGGATGGCACTCGAACGTGGGTGTTGCTTGAGGCAACGCCCGATTTGTCATCCTCGGTTTTGGGGTGGGCGTCCAGGCTCAGGTACAGCAACGCTGCAAGACCAAGATGGAGCGCAATAGCGAGCGTTAGCGCACTTTGGCGGCTTTTCCGCTCGTTGGATTCGGCATTGTAACGCATGTGGAGGGCAGTTTATTCAGTATGGATGATTGTATGGTTTAAACGTTTGTACTGGTCAAAAAAGTTTCTTTTCGAGTGAAAATATTTGTTAAAAAAATGATATAATCCTGCATGTTTCTTTCATCCACGCTCCGGCTTGTTTGTTACAGCCCTGCGCTATAGCAGGAAGCGAAGAAAATAAAACGGTTTGTCCTTGTTGACGATCCATTACCCGGCAAGCGTGCTATTCTGGACAAAAAATCAGGTTTCATGGTTCCTTTTTTAAGGTTGGATGAAAAACATCGGATTTAGTATAAGTTCCCCTTAACTTTGGCGCTCATTTTTACACCAATTGTATCCGGATGAACGATCCTGAAAAAAGTTACGCCCTGCACGAACAACATTTTGACCAATACGGGAAAGGCGGCGCCCGCGCGGCCATTGCCCGGAGTTGGTTTGAACCAGGCAGCATCGCGTACGCACAAGCGCGTCAGCGCGATGCTATTTCCGACCCGCTTTTGCAGCATTACCCTGGTGCACAATGGCTTACGGTGGGCGACGGACGCTATGGCGGCGACGCGCATTACCTGCAGTCTAAAGGCGCCAAAGTGCTTGCTACGGATATTTCGGATACCCTTTTGATTGAAGGTTTTGAACTGGGATACATTCAGGCTTACCAAAAAGCCAATGCCGAGGCGCTGGAATTTGGCGACAACAGTTTCGATTTTGTGTTGTGCAAAGAATCATACCACCATTTTCCGCGCCCGATGAAGGCCTTGTACGAAATGCTGCGGGTAGCGAAAACAGGCGTGGTGCTCCTGGAGCCCGTGGATCCTTACATTTATCGAAACATGATTCAGGCTATGTTTCGGGCCGGTATTGCGGGGATTAACCGCCTGGGTTTGTTCAAATTGCTGCTGGGTCGCTCCATCAATCGGGCGACTTACGAGGAAGTGGGCAATTATGTGTACAAAATATCGCGCCGGGAAATCGAAAAAACGGCGCTGGGGCTCAATTATCCGGCCATTGCATTCAAAGGCATCAACATTTTCCACTTGAACGGCTCGGAAAAAGTGGATGCCCATAAATTTTCATTCAAAAAAGCGCTGGTTTCGGTGATGACGGGCGCCTTAAACCTGCTGTCTTTCCTGCGCATCGCGGAGCCGCAGTTGCTTTCGGTCATCATTTTCAAGGAAATGCCGGATGAAGCGTGTATCGCGACGCTGAAACAGCAAGGGTATTCGGTACAGCGTTTGTCGAGAAATCCGTATTGGTAAAAATGCTGTTCATTCGGGGCATGTTTACACATCCAGCAGTCCCTCCGGCAAATCCATTTTTACCCGTTTTTGGACATTGTCTACCGATAAAATCAACTGCTTGTTGAGGGGAATGAGGACGTCTTTATTTTTGTATTCCAGAAATGCCATTTCCTGCTGCGGCATTTCGAGCACTTCGCGGATGGGCCCGATTTCGCCAAGGGTTTCATCTTCTATGATATAGCCTTCGAGTTCGGCGTATTCAAGCACGTCTTCCTCCACCAGGTATTTGCGTTTATGATCGGGAATCAGGTCTTTTTTGCGAAGGAAAATCTGGCGAGACTGCAGGGGTTCGGCCAGGGTTTTGTTTGTAACCTCTTCCAGGGAAAGAATAATGCCGCTTCCGCCGCGCACTTCGGAGATGAAATAAGGCACTTTGGTGTTTTTTATATCGAGGAAAATGCGCTTGTTGTGCGTAAAATCCTCATAATACTGCGGTTCAATAACGGCTTTGAGTTCGCCTTTTAGGCCGTGGGTTTTCTGGGTGTAACCGATTTGAACGTAAATGGTTTCTGACATGCGGGAGTCGCAATTACTGGTACGATAGCAGGGTTTGTTTCAAAATATAGCCGCGTTCGGCCTTGTCTTGCCAGGGTTTGGTGAGGCAATCGGCGGGTGTGGGTGTCTGGTTGCAATATTGGCTGTCGAGCATCCATTGTTCGCGATATGCGATACCCACATGTTTGGCATAGCGGGTGAGGCTGTACCGGCGTTGGAAGGCGCTGGTGAAATCGGCCTCTTGCACGGTCAGCACCGAATCAAAAGCAAATGCGCCAATTTGCAGGGGCTTGTCGATGCTTTCCACTTGAGATTGTTCGGTGTTGTACAGGCGCATGCGTTCGCCGGCGACGCTTGTTTCCAGGCTTGGGTCGATCCAGACATTTACATTCCAGGTTTTTTGCTGGTAGAGGGGGAAGGACAGGTTAAGGAAGCGCAGATTGTCTTCGGTCACAGCGGCCTGTTCGGCATTGGCGGCGGCGTAGTAGCGGTTTTTAAATTGCCAGGAGTCGCCGGGGGATTTTTTTTCATATCGTTCCAGGATGTAAACCAGGGCGCCGCTGTGGTCGTGGGTAGTATCCACTACGCTGCGTCGCACCCAGCTGCGGCTGCTGTCGCGCAGGGTCAGGTTACCCTTGAAATCGTACACGATGCTGTCTACCAGGTAATCGGCGCTTTGCCCGATGTGCAAAGGGAAATAGGCATATTGGCCGCTTGCATCCAGCTGGATGGTTTCCGTTTCGCGTTTGCTGCATTGAAACAAAAAGAGCATGCCGCTTAGCAAAAATAAAAGACGCAAGGTGTGATTCATGGTATATATTTTTGACAAACAAGTGCTTATGTGCAGGCGATTTTCTCTACGCGCCGGGCATGTCTTCCACCTTCAAAGGCGGTACTGATAAAAATGCGCACCATGGCTTGAGCCAGAATTTCGGGCACAAAACGCGCTGGCAGTGCTATTACATTGGCATCGTTATGCTGTCGTGCCAAAGCAGCCAACTCTTCTGTCCAGCAAATGGCACATCGAATGCCCTGATGCTTGTTGGCGGTGATGGCCACGCCGTTGCCGCTTCCGCAGAGCAAGATGCCCAATTCTGCTTCCTTGCTTTCAACGGCTGTAGCAACCGCATGGGCAAAATCAGGATAATCAACCGATTCTAAAGAATGGGCGCCAAAATCCTGAACCATATGGCCCTGGCCCTGTAACATGGCCACAAGGCCGTCTTTATAAGGAAAACCTGCGTGATCGCAGCCGATGGCAATTGTCATAAATATATTGTAAATGAATAAGTTGAGATTCAAGCCAGCTCAATTGCTGCTTTCTAAAGTCAAAATTACAAGCTTTTGCCCATCTCTTGTACCAAATGAACCAAACCATTCACAATAAACTGTACGCCAATGGCAATTACAATAAATCCCATGATGCGGGCGATGGCGTTGAGGCCGCCGGGGCCGAATACCCGAAAAAGCAGGGGCGCCAAGCGCAAACAAGACCAAACCAGTACCCCCAAGGCCAAAATTGCCAACAAAATAACACCCCGCTCGCCCCAATCGGCATGCTGGTTGTACAAGGTTATTAAATAGGAGATGGAGCCCGGACCCGACAACATGGGCATGGCCATGGGTGAAAACGCGATGTCGGTGCGATCGTGAGCGTTTTTTTCCACTTCCTCATCGTAGCCGCGACGCTTGGCAAAACTGCCCGACATCAAACCAAATCCACTGATTAAAAGGGTCATCCCGCCCGCAATACGCAAGGCATGAATGGTCAAACCGAAAAAACCTAATATGTAATTCCCTGCCAGAAAAAAGCAAATCAATATCAAAAGAAAATAAAAACTGGTATACAACGCAATCCGGTTGCGTACCGCAAGCGGCCGGTCGCTGGTTAAGGCAACATACACCGGAATAGCCCCCGGCGGATCTACGATGCTAAACAAGGAAAACAGGGTGGCAAAAAAGAATTCTATCATTTGTGTGTGTTCCTGAAACTGCAAAGGTATACAGCATTTTCATTGCAAACCCGAAGGCTTATTATCCTAAATGGGGCTACAGCGAATTTTATTCTAAAACTACACAAAAAAGAGGCCACTTCCCTGTTTTTTAGCAATGATTTTGCAAAAAATTAAAATAAAATTATTCTGACCTTCATTTTACCGATCAGGAAGGGGCAATGGTCTACAATAAGGCCGCACCGCACTCATGCGCACACGTTTGCACTGCACCGTAATACGCGCAGGGTTCCACAAATACAATCGTACCTCATCGGCATCCAGGGAGGGCAGGTATGCATCCACACTCCGAAACATTTCTACCCCCGCTTTTAATCGAATCGGCTTATCGGCATAATAGAGGCTTTTGCCACCTTTGAACGCACTCACCACCAATCGAATTTCTCCTGATACATTTGAAGAAAACGTACCGTAACACAATATTTTATTCGCTTCATCAAACTTTGTATTGCGCACAAGCAAATATTCTTCCGATAAAACTGCGCTGCTGGTATCTGTGAGCACACGGGCATTCGTTCCAGCAAGGGCCTCCAAAGTATTATTCGGAGCATCTGCCAGGCGGAATACCGATACCTTTCCGTCACAATCGGCAAACTGTAGTTTCTGAATGATGGCTGGATTGTCATTTACAACCTCAGCAACAAAAAAAGTATCCAGGCAAGCCGCATATTCCGGCTTTTTATCCAAATAACGGTTCTGCACATCGGGATGCGAACTCAACAAACAATAGCCGGTTCTTTGAATACCAACCAAAGGAAAATTAAAAGAGTAGGCTTCAAATACCAGCACCTGCGCTTTTCTTTCCGGATCAAGGCGGTCAAACATGGGTTTTGCTGCCTGGTAGGCCCGATATGTTTTTTCCCCAATTCTTACCGGATCCGGATTTTGATTAAGCACCTGAATCGGATTGGCCCAAAAAAAAGAGGCTAGCATCAGTACTGTCTCTAATGCAAGGGTGTATCTCCAGGATCTGGTTTGCTGCCCCAAATGCAAAAGAAACAAAGCATAGGCCGGGTAAAAACAATCCAATGCATAGTAGTCGTGGTCAACAAACTGTTTCTCCATGCCTAAGAAATATCCAAATGCAAGCAGCACACCGCCAGCAAGCAACCCGATATGCCACCCCCCGCCCTCGCGTTTGCTTCTTAGCGCCTGAAATGGAATGGGTAGCAAAACCAGTAAATGCCAGGGAGAGAACCAGTTTAATCCCCATTTCGACCAAATTTGGAGGCCCAAATTCCAGGCTTCACCCCAATGGTCGGGCGCCATAATGTTGCGCAAAAAAAGATGCCCGTATTTGTTCGACAAATAAACATCGTACAATTGCCAGGCCCCAAAAACCAGCATGCCCGCAAGCCAGGGAATCCAGTATTTCCTGGACCGAAAAATCAGGAAAAAATAGCCCAACAGAAACAAACAATAAGGCTTCCGCATGAGCGCAGCCAGCGTAAGCAAGCCAATTGCCCAGCGGGTTTGCTTTCGGGAATGGGCATAACAAGCCGCCAAAAATGCTGCCAATGACCAGGTAGATGGTAAAAAAGAATTTTGATAAAAAACCAGGGTAGGCAACAAGCCAAAAAGCAGCGTAAGCGCACTTGCCCGATATGCCCCTACATCCCGTTTTAGGGCTGCCCATAAAAAATAAAGGCCAAGCATTCCAACCAGCAAGGACAACATTCGGTATACCCCAGGCGCTGCACCACCCGTAATATGCATCATTAAGCCCGAAAGCCAGGCCGGTAAGGGAAAATCAGAAGCAGTGATCCCATCGGGCGTGTCCAGATTATAGGTTTGAGGCAACCAAATTTTCCCGCCCTGCTCATAAAACCGCAAGGACATGGCGTAATAATCTGACATGTTCCAGGCATGCGCAAACTCGGGCGGATGATTCCAGTTACTTCTATAAAACCAAATACAAAGTGAGAGAAGTAAGCCAATAAATAAAAAAAAGGATATGCGATTCATGCGGTAAATATATACTTTGTAACGCCAGATTTTGTGCATAACGATCTTTATAAATCATTATAATCCATCCTGATTTATCCACAAAATCCGGCAAATCCTGGTATAATCATCGTTTTGAAACCCTTTATCGTGAAAAGCACATTCCTTTTCCCGGAAAAATGCGAATTTTACCCGCCCGATTACACCCACCACGCTTTTGTTGCACACTGCACCCAATTATGGCATGCATTCTCTATTTTCGCCGCGCTAATGGACATGACATTGCTGTTAAATTTTCCTCAAAATTGTCAAAAAAGAAACGGGCAGCCATATCCCTGCCGTTTCAAGTGCTATACAAAACTTAAATCCACCTTACACATGAACCTTCGGAATGGATTATTTACCATCCTGCTTTTGCTGTTTGTAGGGCAATTGCATGCCCAACAAACTACGGTTTACACCGAAGCGAACCTCGCTTACAACCGCGGGGTCGACTTTTTCAACCAAAATCTGTTCGGTTTGGCCCAATTGGAGTTCCGAAAAGCCATGGAAATGCTCCGCCCCGCCAATGAACCCGAGTGGCGCAGCGTGAAAACCAACGCCGAACTCTATCACGCCAAATGCGCCGTGCGCCTCGAGCTTCCCGAAGCCGAAAAACTGGTGCTCGACTTCCTGCGTGAAAATGCACCCTCCCCGGTGGCCAGTCAGGCAGCCCTCGAAATCGGCGATTACTATTTTAATAAAAAAGAATACGAAAAAGCCCTCACCTACTACAGCCTGGCGCCCGAAGGAAATGGCGCAATACGCGACGAAATCCAGTTTAAAAAAGGATATTCCTATTTTGTAACCAAACAGTTCACAAATGCCAAATCGGCATTCAGCAATCTCAAAGAAAACACCCGCTCTGAATGGTACTTTCCAGCCA
>JAGWYI010000630.1 GCA_018969455.1 Bacteroidota bacterium
TATTAAGTGTATACACACCTGCCGAGTTTACCTCTGGCATCAAACTATTAACGCCATTTGAAATACTCCCTCCTCCGCTCGCTGTCCACAAATAGGTATATGAGCCTATGCTATCAGCATTAAATGCAGATAAATTAAGCTTTGGTTGAAGGCAAGTAATGGTGTCAGGAGGTGCAATGATTGCCTGAGGCGCCATCGTATCAAGGCCTACCACAGCAAAATCTACGGCGGTACAGCCTGATGCAGGATTGGTAAGGACCAACTGATAAATTCCGGGGGCATCAACACTGGCAATGGATGTGTCTAAAGAGGAGGTAAAATGTCCACTCGAACCCGGTGCAACAGACCAGGCATAGAGTAATCCCGGCAAGTTTGAGGAGCCATTTGAGTTTAGGTTTACATTTTTTACGATACAATCCAATGAATCCTCCGCATTTGCAACAGCTACAATTAAGTTGGCATCGGCTATTACCTGCACCGATGCCGTATCGGTACAACCGTTTTGGGTATTTCGAACCGTAAGTACATATACGCCTGGTGCATTTACCAATGCTGTTATGGAATCGGCGCCCAAAACGATGTTCCCCGAGGTGCTTGTCCAGTGGTAAGTTATGTTAGAGCCCGCCGAAGAACCTGTACCCTGAATTAGGACCGTGGGTTTTGAGCAGCTCAGCGTGTCGGAAGCCGAGGCAAGCGCTACGGGCGCCTGGATGTCTATTCCTACCGATACCGACTTGGTTTGTGTGCAACCATTGATGGGATTGGTAACAAGCAAAGTGTAGTTTGCGGGGGCAATCGCGTATACAATATTGGGGCTTCCTGCCACTGTAATTAAGGGCGAACTGGGCGACACCGTCCAGCTAAAATTGGCATTGACTGGAACCACATTTGCCTGAATGACAATGGTATCTTCCAGGCAGTTGAGGGTCCCAACAGGTAAAAACTGGATGGTTGGCTTTGCCGTATCGGCAGAAACAAGCACCGTATCCAGGGCAATACACCCATTTGAAGTATTCGACACCTTTAATATATACAAACCGCCCGAGCCCGCAACGGCATTGGCAGCATTTTGTCCGGATAATAGCACCCCATTGGGGCTCGACCAATTGTATTGTATATTGGGGCCAAAACTGGATCCCTGGGCACTTAGGTTCGAAATCGGCGTCACACAGGTAATGATGCCGCTGGCAGATGCCATGGCGGTAGGCGGGTTATTGCCTACAATTACCGTGGTTTGTGCTGTTGCGGTGCATCCATTGATGATATTGGTCACTGTTAATAAATATAAACCAGCTTGATTGACCGTGGCAATGGCACTGTTGGCGCCTGATATGATGTTTCCATTCGTGCTTGTCCAGGCATAACTAACTGCCCCTTGATTGGATTGCGCTACCAAATTAACCGAATTGCCATTGCATCCGAGGGGTAAAGGGGGCTGAATGCTTACATTCAGAGGGTTGGGGTTGAGAATTACAGTACTGCTTGCCGTTTTGGTACATTGGCCATTGCCATAATCGGCCGAGACAGTTAAAGTATAAGTTCCCGCTTGATCTACAATTGGGGTCAGGGTGGTCTCTCCAGATACGATGTTTCCATCCGATGTTTCCCATAAATAGGAAACATTGGCTCCGGTACTTGAACCGGCCCCGTTGAGCATGACGGTAGCGCCCGGGCAGGCCAAATTGAGCACCGCTGGATTGGATACCGCCTGAATATTTAACACCTGAACTTTTACTGTATCGGTTTGAGTACATATGGGATTAAAGGCAATATCGTCGATGGCAAAATCATTGTTTGCGCCCGCGACCGTCAAATTTTCGATGCACAAAGTTGCGCTGGTATTGGAACCGCTATTCCAGGTAGACGAAAATGAATGCCAAAAACATTGTGGTGCATTAACAGCCAAATTGGATCCAACCTGTGTGCCATTGATCGTAAATTTAAGAGAAGCAAATGGACCACCAACGGTGAATGACAATGCCCAGGCGGTAAAACTGTAATCAGTATTGGGCATAACCGATACAGTTTCACACCAAACCAGTTTTCCCGGAACATCTGATCCATCTACTACCATATAACTGCCCGAACCCGAAGTATGATCGGGGCAATCGGGAAAAATGGCGGGACTACCCGTTACCTCGTAGGATCCAAATGGCGGCAAAGTAAAGCCCGGATTGTAGGTATAATCGGTGGTAAAACCGGTATTGCCACCTTCAAAGTCGCCGTTGACGATCAGATTGTTACCAACATCCACTGCACGTACCTTCAAAACATACGTTGTATTTTGATTGACGTTTACAGTAGGATTCAGGGTGTTGGCATTGCTCATCCCGGTCGTTGGCATCCACATAAAATTCAAATAAGGTCCCTGAATATCCCCATCCAAACTTACCGGATTGGGAGGATTGCATATAAATTGATCTGGACCTGCATCTACCAAAACAGGACATTGGGCAAGGGTCCAAACCGGAATTAAAAA
>JAGWYI010000631.1 GCA_018969455.1 Bacteroidota bacterium
GAATCGTAGAGACGTTGCATGCAACGTCTCTACGATTCCCGTTGATTTCGTTCGGTTCGGTTCGGTTTGAATCGGTTCCATTTGATTCGGTCCGATTCCGTTGAGTCCGGTCTGTTTCTGTCAATACTGGGATTATACATGGGTCAGCAGGATTTAGTTTGCCGGAATCACGGGAACCCAATACCTTTGAATCGGCGACAAGCCCCTGACGCTACCCACCTAGCTACCCGCACGCATCCTTCCTTCTGCATTTCATACCCGCCCATCCTCCCCCAATGGTTAGGATGGGCCAGGCATTTTACCCCTTAAACAGCCTGCGCCGCAAATGCTTGCCGGTTTTGAAGGCTGTTGCCTGCAGCGCCCTTTTTTTAAAAAAATTATTTTGTGAAAGCTGTCCAATTTGAAAACGCCCGATCGTCATTCGATTGTAATTCAAAAAATTTTACAATCATGACAAAAACAACCATGTTCTTCTTCGGAATCGTACTGGGTACCATTCTGATCGCTGGCATCTTCCTGGCGCTGATCGCTCCCAAAAGAATTTCCATCACCAGCACCCAATTCATTCAGGCACCCATTGCATCGGTGTATGATCAATTGCGTTTTATGAAAAACTTTCCCGATTGGTCGCCCTTCCGCCAGCAAGATCCGGAACAAAAATTTTCGGTTTCCGGGCCCGACGGCCAGGTTGGCGCGACCTACAACTGGGAAGGGGTAAAAGAAAAAAGCAAGGGCGTACAACAGGTAATTGCCTTGAAGGAAAACGAAAAGGTGGACATTCAATGCCACATTACGGTGCCTTTTCAGGCCAATCCGACTTTTTCCTACACCCTGAGCGAAGCACATGGCGGCGTTATGGTGCAGCAACAGTTCGATGTCGACATGCCCCTGCCAGCCAATATTATCGGTTTACTCCTGGGTTTGAAAGCGAAAATGGCTGAAACCAACCAGCAAGGGCTGGCTCTTCTCAAAAAAGTCGCTGAACAGGAATCCGAAACCTTCAGCAAACGATAAACAAAACCATCCATTTCATAAAACGTACCACACCATGCAAGAATTTATGATGATTTTCAGAATGGCGCCCCTCGCAGACGCTCAACCCACACCGGCGCAAATGCAGGAAAGCATTAAACACTGGCAAAACTGGATCGGCGGAATTGCCGCCCAAGACAAATTTGTCAGCACCAACCAACTCGGGTTTTCCGGCAAAACCCTGAAACCCGGCGGACTGATTACCGACGGCCCTTACGCCGAAATAAAAGAAATCGTCGGCGGCTACATCATTGTGAAGGCCAATGACATCGACGAAGCGGTTCAACTCGCCGAAAATTGTCCCATCCTCCACGTGGGCGGCCATGTAGAAGTGCGCGACATTATGCAAGTAAACCCCTAAAGCCAAGCGCCTGGATGCATCACCCATTCAGGCGCTTTTCCCTTTTTATACTTTACGCCGCCAGATTTTGTGCATAGCGATCTTTATAAATCATTATAAATCAGCGAAATCCATCCTGATTTATCCACAAAATCCGGCGAATCCTGGTATACTTTCTAAAGTTCTCATAATGCAAAAATGGACCATCCTCCTGCTCTGCCTGCTGGGGGGCCTCTGCAAAGCGCAAAACCGCCTTCCACTGCTTTCCAAATCCGATATGTACGCCGACTTTGATACCTTGTACAGCACCCTGTCAAAGGTAAATCCGCATGCCTATGTTCGGAAAACCGTAAATCATTACGCCATGCTCGACAGCATCGGCGCGCTGCGTACCCAAATCGCGCACATCAGCACCCCCGAAGAATTCTTTTGGCTCGTCAACAAAGCGCTCACATTTTGCCAGGACGATCACAGCGCCGTGTTGCCCAAACGATTTTACCCCTTCATCGACAGCCTCGACCGCATCAGGCTGCATTTTCAGGTAAGCGATACGAGCTACATCAGCGCCTGGAATCAATTAAAAAGAGCCAGAAACAAAGCCATTCAACTACAACTCCCGATTCGATACCTGAACGGACAATACAAAGTGCTGGAAACATTTACGGTAAACGGTACCCGCATCCTGCAAGGCGCCGAATTGCGCACCTTCAACGACCTGAAAATAGCAGATTACCTGAAGCAACACCTGGGCGATGTGGAAACGCTGCATTGGGATTTTGACCGCAATCAATGGTACAAAGACGATTTTTACCGCGGAAATCACCTCGCCCCGGAGGCGAAAATCCGGTTTGTTTTTTTTCAGGAAGGCCACAGGCAGGAACTGCGCTGCACCTTGAAAGATTCCGTGCAGATAGAAAAACCCCTTGACGCAGCCCCAAAAGACCAGGATTCCGAGCCCTTTATCCGTTTTTTTGAAAAACAGGGCATCCTGTACATTCGAATGCCCGAAATGAGCCACATGGAATTTTACCTCCGGCAATTAGATTCCATCCACCGACAGGTTCCGGTGCAAAACATTTCAAAAATAATCTGGGACATCCGCGGAAA
>JAGWYI010000632.1 GCA_018969455.1 Bacteroidota bacterium
CGGCTTGTCATAAGGGAATTCGGTGCTGGTTTCTGTTTTAGGGTCAAACTTCGTTAAACCGCGCTCACTGGCACTCAATAAAGCGCCGGAGCGATCCAAGATCAACCCGTATCCGGCAAGCCAGGGGAACGATTTTAAAGATTTCGTCTGCGCATCTGTTCGGTAGAGCATTTTCTGATTTCTGTTGCTTGACCAGCCATTGCCAGCCGCGTCGAAACAAGCAAAGAGATCTCCCCAGTCATTCGAATAGGCGATTCCCGGGTTGGGGTTGTAAAAATCGGTGTGCGGTGTTACGGTCTGGAATAATTTTGAAGGATATTTTCCATTGGGCCGAAACAAAGAAAAAATACCTCCATCCGGCGCTTCCAACAGCTGTCGTTGTGAGTGTTGGGGTAAATAACTTTTAAAATTTTGGGCTTTTGGGTTGATTTTCATGATGCCATACCCACCCGTGCCGATCCACATTACGCCACTTTTGTCAAAAAAGAATTTATCGACCCCTCCCTCAAAAGACCCGAAAATCGATTCCATATCAATTTCAAGTTCCGGTTTTCCTTGATTAAAAAAGGAGGAAACCTGCCATTTTTGGATGTGTTTGGCCCTTTGCATCCATAAAAATCCATCCGGGCTGCATGCCATACGGTTCGTCCAGGTGGGATCTGTCAGGTATTGGGTCCCATTGGAGGTAATCATGACCCATTTCATTTGGAAAGACGAACTATTGTATAATGAAGCGATGATCCCGCCTTTATTATCTGCTGCAATTTCATTAAAAATCCAACCCGGGGCTGAAATTTCAACTGAAATTTTCTCTGTCGCGGGATCAAGGCTGAACAGTCCGTCACTTGTTGCAATGAGTAGTTTGCCCGCTTTAACCAGGAATTTAGAGGCTCCCAATGCCTCCCATCTCTGGACGGGCGGTTTGGGTATCATTTTACAAGCCGGTTCAATGGTAAATGTCCCCTTTTTTGTCGCATTTGCCAATAAATCGTCGGGTGCCTTGATTTTCCAAATTCCGTCTGGTCCCCAAATCCAAATGGATCCATCCGGCGTCTCTTCTATGGAGGGTATTCCGGTCGAATTCTCACCTCCAAAATTCTTATTCCCATTGTGTGAAACATGGTAAAAATGCCCACTTGCCGGGTTGAGCACATCCAGTTCTGACTGAAACGCGATCCAGATCCAGCCCCGGCTGTCCTCAAAAATCGACCGCACTTCGCTGTTTGCAATGGAATAGGGATCAAAGGGGTCGGGCGAGAAAACCCTAAACCGGCTGCCGTCGTAGCGGTTCAACCCGTCTTTGGTCGCAATCCATATAAAGCCGTTCTTGCTTTGGAGGATATCAAACACAAAGCCTTGCGCCAGACCATCCGCTGTGGTAAGCAGCTGATAGTTGGGTTTACTTTGTGAAAACGCCTGGAGCGCACAAAGTAAAAGCAGGAATGGCAAATGGCTTCTTTTCAAGCGGTTGGTATGCTAAGAAAGCACAATTTTAATGTTTTTATTGTAAAAGCGGTGTTAATCGTGTAAGCATGTGGTCCAAACGCCCTACCGGAAAACAAATTTCCCCGGTAATTTTAATAAAATCTGACATACCATGCTGCACCCGCTCAACCCCGAATGACCCAACCGAGATGTCTCCTCCAAAGTTAAAATACTTTTTATCAATAATATACAAAAAATAAATAAAAAAATGTGAAAATAAAATCAATGTTTTTAACATCGGTGTTATAAACACCATTATATTTGCAGCATGATTCGATGTTATAAACATTGATATTGACCACAAGCACTCAACTTTTTAAAATTTAACAACATGCAAAACTTCACTGTTCCTACCCGCGAAACCGTTTCTGAAAACAACCAGACCTTGTTCGACAACCTCCAAAAAGGCCTCGGGTTTGTTCCCAATTTATACGCTACCTTTGCTTACTCTAAAAACGCATTAGGAACTTACATGGCACTTCAAAATGCCAAAAGCTCCCTGCGCGCCAAAGAACGCGAAGTGATCAACTTAGTCGTAAGCCAGGTGAATGAATGCCGCTACTGCCTTGCAGCCCACACCACCCTGGGTAAAATGAATGGCTTTTCAGATGAACAAATCCTGGAATTGCGCGCCGGACACGCCAGTTTTGACCCAAAACTCCATGCCCTGGCTACTTTCGTGAAAGAAACCACTGAAAACCACGGTCGCCCAAGTGCAGCCGCTGTAGATGCATTTTTTGAAGCAGGCTACAACAATGAAAACCTCATAGACACCATCATGGTGATTGGCGATAAAATCATCTCTAATTACTTCCACGGCATCACCCAAATTCCAGTCGATTTCCCGGAAGCCGTTGCTTTGGAAATGGCCTAATTCCGCGCTTCTCAAAATCCGGGGCAATGCCCATTTTTTTTGCCCCGGATTTTTTAATGTTTAAAACATCAAAATTGTGCAAACTTTAAAAATTCAAATCATGCAACTTAATTACAT
>JAGWYI010000633.1 GCA_018969455.1 Bacteroidota bacterium
CTTTCAGGCGCCACTTCCTGATTCTTCCTGGTGGAAAGAAGTGCCTCAAAAATGGCGTTTGTAAAATAATTTTAGACACAGATTTGCTTTTGATCAATAATCCGCATCATGTTCCGTTTATTTTCCATTATTTTGTAGTCCCTTAAAACTTAGCTTGGACCAAGAACTTCATATAAAGCAACATTCAAACACATGAATAGGATATTTCTTGTTGTCGTTTGTTCCGCTACGCTTGGTACGGCGCTGGCACAAAGCAGCAGCCGATCCGAAATCCGGATTCAGGCTGGACCTATGCTCAGTAAAAATGCGCATTTCAACCTGATTCAAGCGCCCCCTGCAGCCATGACGCTTCGGCCTACCAACTTCAATGGCGGTTTGGTTGAGTTCAGCTACCTGAACAACGTATCTCCCTGGATCGGCTGGAACCTGAAAGTGGGGGGTGGCTATACTGAATACGGCTTTTATACAGATATACCAACCAATTTCTACGGCGACTCCTTGCCTTATAGTGTGGGCAATAACACAACAAGTACCTCCAATATTGCCATTGCTACCGGTGGATTGCACTCTATTCTGAAATTACCCCATCATTTTGAAATTGAAATTCAAATGGGGCTGGGCGCTGTGTACATTTTCAACAAAGAAAAGTCGGTTCGAAGCATTGAATGGAATACCAGAGATGGCAAAATTGACATCGGAACCAACAGCATTAAAACAGATAATGGGTTCCAACCCCTGATTCGGGGAGGCTTCGGAATCCGATATGATTCTGGCGCTGGTACTTACCTCCTTTTGGCATCCGAATACATGTATACCAACAAACGCGTGGCAGATGGAACGGTAACTTATTATGCAAGGCCAGGATCCCCGCAAACAGGAGCAACAGCATCCTATTACAAGTATTTCGACTGCTTTCGCCTCCAATTTGGCATTGGCTACCGATTTTAGAGTCGCCTTCCTTTAAAAAAGGATTGTCGCATGAATCTGGCTACAGCAGCGCCATCCCAAAAGCATGTAATTGAGGCTAACTAACTATTGAGCCCGTAGCCTGCTTTTTTTGGATGCCATTACTGCCAAAATCTTATAAAATAACGCTCACCAGGGCAATTCACTTTGCCTTTCAGGCGGCATTTGGCATTTCAGGAGAAACACAGGAAAAAAGCCTCGCCGGCATTTCGCTCGGGAGGCTCCGAAAACAATAAACAGCAGGATAATATCTTCACAAATTTCCCAGGTCACACCATGTGTGCAACAAATGGAAGTCAGATTTGTATGCAGTAAATTCAGGTACAGCCGACACATTGCGGCTCCATACAGCCAGGTGGTTAGGCGCACAATACACGCATGAACTTGCTCGGGCCAGTTTGTTATTCCTCCCAACTATACCAGGATTCGCCGGATTTTGTGGATAAATCAGGATGGATTACGATGATTTATAATGATTTATAAAGATCGTTATGCACAAAATCTGGCGGCATAAAGTATAAATAAAGAATAATCAAACACTTATGCTTCGTGCAGACTGATTTTGCGAATGGCTTTCGGCCTACTAAATCACAGTCAAACGGCCTTCGGCAGGAGAACCCAATGGCTGCCTTTCAGACGGCTTTCCGTTTCCCAAGCGTTACACATTGCTGATTTTTTTCACCACTTTATACAAGCGGGATGTTTCATTAACATCCTCTTCAAACGGATCATTGTCGAAGTAATTGGCAGAAATCAGTTTCAAACGCGTAATTCTTCCGCGGTTGTTGTATATTTTTTGAACGTACTTGACCCATACATTGCCATTGCTGCGTACGGCATATATTTCGTTATCCCGCACATCATTCAGGTTTTCAACCGATTTGCACACCACTACATCGCCGTGGCGGATGACGGGATCCATGGAATTACCTTCAATTTGGAAGGCAACCAAACCGGAGCCACTGACACCCGGAATGGAAAAATAGGTATTATCCTCGGCATTTTCGGCGCCCAGCGTTGCGCCTGCAAAGGCACGTACCGTTGTGAACAAAATGTTTCCGGTGCCATTCGAAACCAAACGATCAGATGTAAGTGCATCGCCGGGCATATCAAACCCGAACGGATTGCCAATTCCGTGCAGCATCCAGGCCTCATTGATGTCGTAAGCCCGGCAAAAAGACTGCGCCTGACCATAATCAATCACCCGTTTGCTCTCGGGATTTAAAAAAGCACGGATGATGTGCCCGTAAGCCTTGTTGCCCAAAACTTTTTCGGCAACATCGCCAACACCCTTGCCACTCCGGTCGTTCTTAACGATCGCGCCCCGGTCTTCCAACAACTTGAAAGCCGCAATAAATCGTGCGTTCAGATCAATTCTATCTTCTTTAATCATAACCGACTGGTTTAATTCTTGTTTGGTGAATAAATGGTGTTTGCATGGTGTAGCACCCATCCGTTCGTCGTTTGACACTGCAAATTTAAAACAAAGAGTTTTTATAAACAAAAAA
>JAGWYI010000634.1 GCA_018969455.1 Bacteroidota bacterium
CAGGATCCTACCAGCTATGTACGTTCCTTTTCTGTCCAGCGCAACATTCTTTTTAAAGGATCGGCAACCGTGGTCAACGGCTTGTTTAAAATCAAGTTTAACATACCGAAAGACATTAATTATTCCTTTGGCAAAGGTAAAATCAGCTATTATGCCGAAAATGGCACCCCCTTCGATGCCGCAGGCGCCGATCAAAGCATCATCATAGGAGGCAATGCCAACTTGATCAAGGACGATCAAGCGCCCCTGGTTCAGCCTTTCCTCAACACCGATGCCTTCGTTTTTGGTGGAATTACCAATACCGATCCTAAAATTCTGGTAAAATGTACCGACGACAACGGCATGAATGTAACGGGCGCCAGCTTGGGCCACGACCTTACCGCTGTACTTGATGGAAACGTTCTCGAGACCATCGTGCTCAACGATTTTTACACCAGCGCCCAGGATGACTATAAACGCGGACAAGCAATTTATCCCTTGCGCAGCTTGTCGGTGGGCAAGCACACGCTTTCAGTTAAAGGATGGGATATTGCCAACAATGCCGGCACAGGATATACCGAATTTTTTGTTGCTGAAAACGGAAAAGCGGCCTTGGATCACGTACTAAATTACCCCAATCCATTCACAACCAGCACCAATTTCCAGTTCGACCACAATCTTGCCGGCCAAATATTGGATGTGCAAATCAGCATCTTTTCTGTATCGGGCAAGCTGGTAAAAACCCTTTTCCATGCGGCACCCGCCGATGGATTCCGGGTTACCGACATTCATTGGGATGGCCGAGACGATTTTGGCGATGTGCTGGCAAAAGGTGTTTATGTGTATCGGGTAAAAGTGCGCGGAACAGACGCTACCGGCTCAACGGTACAGGCAGAAAGTAATTTTGAAAAACTTGTTTTGCTGAAATAGAAGCTCAACAGGCAACCCATACATCTTTTGCTGCGTCAATGATCCACATACGCGCAGAAGACCATACTTTTGCGTACTTTTATCCAAAACAAACGTAAACCTACTTTTACGCGGGTACAAAATTGAATACACACATGAAAAATCTGCTCGCACCGGTTCTCGCCGGTATGCTTTTCTTTATTGCAGGACCCTTGCTGGAGGCACAAACGATTCGTTGTGTAAATGGTAAGGATGTAACAACCGGAGAGCCTTGCTCCAATGCGGTAACCTCAGCCGTGCCATTCTTGCGCATCACACCCGATGCCCGCGGCGGCGCTTTGGGTGATGCCGGAATTGCTACCTCTGCCGACCCCAATGGGATGCATTTCAATCAGTCAAAACTTGCTTTTGCCGATAAAAAGGTGGCTTTATCTGCTACCTACACACCCTGGATGCGCAATCTTGGCCTCAATGATGTGTACCTTGCATATCTTTCGGGATATGTAAAGATCGACAAGTTTCAAGCCATTGGGTTTGGATTGCGTTATTTCTCCCTGGGAAACATTGATTTTACGGATGAAAACGGTCAATCCCTCGGAACCGGGAGTCCCAATGAATTTGAGGTGACCGGTGCATATTCTCGCAAATTGTCTGAAAAATTCTCGGCAGGCATTGGCGCCAAATTCATTTACTCCAATCTGGCTACGGGCCGTATTGTGGAAGGCAATGAAATTAAGCCTGGTATAGCAGGTGCAGCCGACATTTCTTTTACCTACAAAACGCCGCTTAAAATTATTCCACAAAAGAGTGATCTGACCGTTGGTTTGGCCATCTCTAATTTGGGTTCCAAAATTACCTATACCAATTCGGTCAACCGCGACTTCCTGCCCACCAACCTTGGTCTGGGTTTCGCCTGGCGCGTCAACCTCGACCAATTTAATACCCTCACCATTACCTCCGATCTGAACAAATTGCTGGTCCCTACCCCTCGTCCTGATATTGATGAAGACGGAAATGGACGTGCCGATTACCGCGAACTTTCACCCATTCGCGGCGTATTCAAATCATTTGGCGATGCCCCCGGCGGTATCAGCGAAGAATGGAAAGAGGTAACCAAAAGCTTTGGCCTTGAATATTGGTACGACGACCAGTTTGCCGTACGAACAGGTTACTTCTATGAAAACCGTTCAAAAGGCAATCGACATTATTTCACGGTGGGTATTGGCGTTAAGTATAGCATCTTCGGCTTAAACTTCTCCTATCTCGTGCCCACAACCAACAACCGCAACCCGCTCGACAATACCTTGCGCTTCTCGCTTTTGTTCGACTTTGACGCCCTCGAAAGCGAAGAATAAACTACTTTCTCATTCAATTCCAAATCCCGAATTCTACCCAAGTGTGGAATTCGGGATTTTTTTTAAACCAATCATACACACTTAGTGTTATTACATTTAAATTTGTGTCATGAAATTGGAATCCGAACTTAAAAATTCAAAGCCCCTTGCCCCACATGCGCGGGCCTTATTAAATATTTTATTTACTGCGAGTTGGCTCGATTGTCAGCAAACCCGCCAAATGCGCAACT